>NZ_LDPY01000004.1 GCF_001038505.1 Puniceibacterium sp. IMCC21224 | reverse complement strand
GTGGCTGGCTGCCTCTCTGAAGCAGGGATCGCCCCAGCTCGACTTAACCGCGCTATTATGGTCGTTCGAACTTACCCTATTAGAGTTGGTGGAACCTCTGGCTGGATTGGTCAAGAGATTGAGTTTGAAGAGCTAAGCAACCGATCCGGCATCCCTATAGACGAGCTACGAAAAACCGAGACGGGAAGTGTTTCCTATAAACAGCGCCGCGTCGCAGAATTTGACTGGGGCCAATTACGGCATTCAGTAATCCTGAACGGAGCTACTGAGATCGCCATAACATTCGCGGATTACTTTGGCATTGAGAACCGCGCAGCAACGACCTACAGCGAGCTTAATGATGGCGCCCAAGACTTTGTCCAAAAAGTCGAGAGGGTTGCTGGTGTACCAGTTACGCTGATATCGAAGGCGTTGGTAATCCCCCCATTTTTAATGGGGTGCAGCCGTAGAACTTACGCGGCCATTTTCAGTTTCTGTGCGGGTGTGATGCCGCCGATGCCCATGTTCGGGCGGTCGTTGTTGTAAGTCCAGAGCCATTGCGTGGCGAAGTCTTGGGCCTCCTCGATGTTTTCGATGATGTGTTGGTCCAGCCATTCATTCCTGACGGTGCGGTTGTAACGTTCGATGTAGGCGTTCTGCTGGGGCTGTCCTGGTTGGATGTGCTGGAGGGTAACACCTTGTTTCTCAGCCCATTCCAGCAGCTTGATGCTGATGTATTCAGGGCCATTATCGACCCGGATCGTGCCGGGCTTGCCACGCCATTCGATGATGCGATCGAGGCTCCGGATCACGCGTTCAGCAGGCAATGAAAAGTCGACCTCAATGCCAAGCCCTTCGCGGTTGAAGTCGTCCAGCACGTTCAGCAGTCGAAACTGACGACCGTCGCTCAGCCTGTCGGCCATAAAGTCCATCGACCAGGTCATGTTGGGGGCCTCGGGTACCGCCAGCGCGTCGGGTTTATCCCGCTTTAGCCGTTTGCGGGGCTTAATCCGCAGGTTCAGTTCCAGCGCGCAATAGATGCGATAGACCCGCTTATGGTTCCACGGATGACCTTTGACGTTGCGCAGGTGCAGATAGCAAAGTCCGAAGCCCCAAGTCTTCCTCGTATCCGTCAGCCCGACAAGCAAATCGGCAATCTGTTCGTTCTCATCGCTCAGAAGCGGGCTGTAGCGATAGCAGGTCTCGCTAACCCCAAAGGTGCGGCACGCCACGGCGACACTGACCCCGCGTCGCTCTACCGCCGTTGCGGCCATCTCTCGTCGCTGAGATGGCCCAGTCACTTTTTTCCAAGGGCTTCCTTCAGCAACTCGTTCTGCATGCTCAACTCTGCGAACATCTTCTTCAGGCGTCGGTTCTCGTCTTCAAGCGCCTTGGTCTGCGCGATCATTGAAGCATCCATCCCGCCATACTTCGCCCGCCATTTGTAAAAGGACGCTGTGCTCATACCATGTTCGCGGCAAAGCTCGGCCACCGGAACACCGCCTTCGGCCTGGCGCAGGATCGCAAGGATCTGCGGCTCACTGTATCTCGTCATCTTCATCTGAATCTCCTCATGCATCTTGCCGAGAAAATTCTACTTCCGCAGCCCCTTACTTTCGGGGGGGATTACCCGTTCGCAATAGATTCTGTGATCAAGCGTGTGACTGTATAATGGACGAGCAAGATTTAGTTCTGCGGTATCCTCGCCTTTGGCATATGGCGCACCAAGGGGCATGGCCTGCAATTCGTGAGCGTGGGTTGATGAGTTCCACAGCCTTGCTGGAAGATTATGTTATTCAGGGAGATCAAAGAACTCGCTTAGAGACCATGCGTCGACCTGAATCGGTTCACATCGCACATCCCGACCGTCTCGGAGCTATCATTCGCGATCAGAAACCAATGAGTGACGCAGCATTGATCAAGTGTCTTGATGCTGGGCTAACTCCAAATCAATGGTACGCGTTGCTAAATTCCCGAACATTCTTTTGGTTGTCGCGCGACAGAATCTGGCGACTGTTGAAAGCACGGGCATATCGCAACCTACCGCAGACCGTTCTGACTATTGATACGGCCAGCTTGGTTGCTGCTCACAGGGAGCGGATTTGGCTAAGCCCGATCAATAGCGGTTCGACGCTGTTCAAGCCACAGCCTCGTGGGCTCGGCACATTCATGCGCATTGGAGATTTTCCGTTTGAAGAGCGATCTGGCACTCGCGCTGCAGCAAATAACGTTGTTGAATTGCTAGTTGAGCACTCGGTCCCCGACATGGCAGATCATGTGCTAGCCGTACATGAGGTAATTAATGATAAACTGCTTGGCGAGATCTGGCGATCTCCCGACGCTGATGACAACGACCACCCTTGATCTTTGCCGGAGTCTAAACCAGACGAGCTGGAGAGCCCTTCTTGCGCAGTAGATCAGCGATATGACTGGTCACACCGACATGACCATTGACTAAAACTCCACAGCCGTCAGGCAGCGAAGCTAGCAGGTTTCTGATGGCCTCGAGGCCATCAGACGCACTAACTTCACGCCAATCGCTAGCTTCTCCAGGAACAATGACCGAGCCACTGCTTTGGGTGATACCTACATGCAGCTGTACGCACCAAACTTGACTCCCATCATGTACCCATTCAATCCGAACGGGACCGAGGACCTTGGAAAGCTTGCAGTGCAGTAAGGAGACGTCACGAGTAATCTCCTTCGGAAGCGCGGCGGGTTGATGTAGACCAAGCATTAGCTGGTCGCCCTCCCCTGGCACACCTTCAATTACGATTTCATCATCCCGCCCAGTAATTGCAGCACCACTCCACGCTGCGACAACCGCATCTTGCTTAAGCAGCGACGCAATGGCGGAACCGGTGGGATCCTCTGTTGCCAATAGCGTAAAAGGATCGATCCACCCTTTCACGGTTGTAAATAGACCAGGTTGAGGTTCAAAAGGACAGGTACGTGTCCAAATCTCGCCAGAGCCTGTCGCGGTCCCAAATGAGAAAGGCGCAAGTTTTCTCGGAATTACGAGCGTTGAAGGAACTGGAAAGCCCAACCTATCTGCTACCAAAAGGCCGAATGTCTTGTCGCCTAAGTGTCGACTAAAGTTGTTTGGCCAACGTATGGGCTGCTTAGCTGGGGAAACTACGTCTTCCTCGTGCTCCCACAAAAGTGTATGAGATCCTTTCCACCCACAAGCATTTGGATGGATGCTAAACTCTGTTCTCTCATTTGCCGACCCTTCAAGCTCGGGTCTGAAGCCGTACACTTTCTCTAAGAGGGCCATTCCCAGGTCGAAGGGCATCGACAGGACGCCGGGCTTCTCAACGCAGCGGGGCGTGTCATCTGGACTAAATTCGATGATATCGCCTTGGACAACTCCGGATACACCGCCATCACTAACGTCAATCGTTTCATTGACGATCGTGTGCAGTCCCTCAAGGCTCAAACGCTTTACCGCAGAGCAAGCGCTTTCGACAGACGTTAGCGCATATAGAAATTCACGGCTGCGTGGATCTTCAGGCAGGTAACTCCTAATATTTATCGTACCTGCGCTACTTCTATTGAAAAGTACCTCGATGGCGGCTTCGATGTCAGGAAATACCTCGTTAGCTTCGTGTCCGACTAGTCGAGAAAACGTCTGTTGAGGCGATCGATTCTGATCCGGTGCGAAGGACACAAATTGCGCTACGTTTCCGCGAGCAGCCAGTCTGTTAAGTATCTCATCTTTATGGATCGTCATCGAACACCTGTGTCTTGGAGCTTTTTGACGGAAAGCCAACTAGCGAGTCTTGTCGGAGCAGCCACCCGATTTGATGTGGATTCGGCTTCCATTCATCCGTCTATCGACATAACCGGCGATCTTGAACCCTACACTTCAGTTCTAAGCGCTTTCAGGACCGCTTTTGAATTTGTTCTAAGCCTATCTGCGCTTCCAGCGAATGTCCGAACTCCACCCCGCACGACAGACAGACAAGCCACGCTACCGAGCAACCAGCTTTTCACCACCCCCTTCCCGCAGCATCGCTTCCATGTCGTCCAAGCCATCGACGGCGGAGCGCATCTGCGCCTCATTTACTACGCTCGCTGCCTCTGCATCGGCGACCTGGCTCCCAAAATCCATCTCCATCTGACGCTGTTCCTCGGCGATAACAGCTTGAACGACGGGCGCGGTCTTTTTTGGGGCGACGTCGGTTTGCCCTGACGTTTGACTGCCAGCAGCTTGGCTTGCGCTCTCCACAACGGCGTCAGACCCACCTGGTCCGTTCGCGGGTGGAGTGGTAATCCCCCCCGAAAGTAAGGGGCTGCGGAAGTAGAATTTTCTCGGCAAGATGCATGAGGAGATTCAGATGAAGATGACGAGATACAGTGAGCCGCAGATCCTTGCGATCCTGCGCCAGGCCGAAGGCGGTGTTCCGGTGGCCGAGCTTTGCCGCGAACATGGTATGAGCACAGCGTCCTTTTACAAATGGCGGGCGAAGTATGGCGGGATGGATGCTTCAATGATCGCGCAGACCAAGGCGCTTGAAGACGAGAACCGACGCCTGAAGAAGATGTTCGCAGAGTTGAGCATGCAGAACGAGTTGCTGAAGGAAGCCCTTGGAAAAAAGTGACTGGGCCATCTCAGCGACGAGAGATGGCCGCAACGGCGGTAGAGCGACGCGGGGTCAGTGTCGCCGTGGCGTGCCGCACCTTTGGGGTTAGCGAGACCTGCTATCGCTACAGCCCGCTTCTGAGCGATGAGAACGAACAGATTGCCGATTTGCTTGTCGGGCTGACGGATACGAGGAAGACTTGGGGCTTCGGACTTTGCTATCTGCACCTGCGCAACGTCAAAGGTCATCCGTGGAACCATAAGCGGGTCTATCGCATCTATTGCGCGCTGGAACTGAACCTGCGGATTAAGCCCCGCAAACGGCTAAAGCGGGATAAACCCGACGCGCTGGCGGTACCCGAGGCCCCCAACATGACCTGGTCGATGGACTTTATGGCCGACAGGCTGAGCGACGGTCGTCAGTTTCGACTGCTGAACGTGCTGGACGACTTCAACCGCGAAGGGCTTGGCATTGAGGTCGACTTTTCATTGCCTGCTGAACGCGTGATCCGGAGCCTCGATCGCATCATCGAATGGCGTGGCAAGCCCGGCACGATCCGGGTCGATAATGGCCCTGAATACATCAGCATCAAGCTGCTGGAATGGGCTGAGAAACAAGGTGTTACCCTCCAGCACATCCAACCAGGACAGCCCCAGCAGAACGCCTACATCGAACGTTACAACCGCACCGTCAGGAATGAATGGCTGGACCAACACATCATCGAAAACATCGAGGAGGCCCAAGACTTCGCCACGCAATGGCTCTGGACTTACAACAACGACCGCCCGAACATGGGCATCGGCGGCATCACACCCGCACAGAAACTGAAAATGGCCGCGTAAGTTCTACGGCTGCACCCCATTAAAAATGGGGGGATTACCGAGTCATCGGCATGGCGCGCACACTCAGCGGCAGATTGCCCTGCGACCCACCTCCCCCCGGCTCCGGAAACGGCAACTCCCCCGTCTGTGCCGCGTGGACCGCCTTGAACAGCCGGTCGTCAAAATACTGGATCCGTTTGACCCGGATCGGCATCTGGCCGTCGACAACCATGACGATCTCGTCGAGCGGCAGGCGGCGCGCCTCATCTTCAGGTAGCAGAGAACTTTCTTCTGTCCGTGTAGATTGGCTGCGCCCTTCAAAGGGGTTCTTGCCGATGGACTGGGACCGCGTGATGACGGTCTTCGTGGTCTTGCCAACAGCCTTGCTGAGCTCCTCGACAGTCTTTTCATCTGACGGTGTCAGGTAGAGCTTCACGCCGGCATTGCCTTGCAGGGCGCGACGGGTGTTCTCGCCGTAGATTTCATCGAGGGCGGGAATGGTTTGCGTGACCACGGCCAGGTGACCGCGATAGGTGCGCAGGGTCTCGATGCTTTCGACCACGATGGGCATCTTACCGAGGCGATTGAACTCGTCGAGCATGATCATCACGGGCCAGGGCTCATCCGGCCCTGGGTCCTTTTCCTGCATGGCCGAGAGAAGATCAGAGAAGAAGAGCCGGATCAGGGGTGCGAGCGGCTTCACCATGAGGGGCTGGACCACGAGATAGACCGAAAAGGGCTTCTTGCGGATTGTCCGGAAATCAAAGTCCGACACCGCCGTCGCCTCATCGATGGCCGGGTTCTGCCATTGGTCAAGCCCCGAGGTCATCAGGAGCGAAACATAAGAGGTTAGCGTGTCATTGTTGGTAGACGCCAGCCGCGTGAAGATCAGCTTGGCCGCCCTGTTGTCGACCTCATGGCCCCGCGCGAAATACTCCTTCTGCTTGTTCCCGCCCGAGGCCGCGATGCGGTAGATCTCGCCCAAGGTCGGACGCTTGCGCTGGAAGGCCAAGAGCCCTGCCGCCACGAAGAGATCGATCCCGCCCTTGAGGAGGCCCTGCACCCGGTCATTGTCGCTCTGCAGGAACAGCGTCGCCAGGAGCTGCAGTTCCATCTGCTGGCGCGCGGGATCTTTCAGTTGATAGATGCGCAGGAGCGGGTTGTAGCGATGCGTGCGCTTACCCTCCCAATCGGTGGGGGCAAAGCGATAGACCTTGTCGCCTTGGGCGGCGCGGTGCCGGGCCGTGGCCTCAAAACACTCGCCCTTCACATCGAGCGTCACGGCGGAGCCTTGCCAGGTCAGCAGGTTCGGGATGACAAAGCCCGTGGTCTTGCCACGGCCCGTGGGTGCCACGATCAGCGCGTGGGGGAAGACCTTCGAGCAGATGTAGTTGGCCCGGGAGCCCGGCGGCCCCAGCTTGCCGAGGATAAACCCGGTGCCAGGCGCCCCGAAAAAGCCGTTGGCCTTCATCTCGCGCGCAGTCTGCCAATGGGTCTGGCCAAAGCGTGTCAGGGCGGACCCCGAGAGGGCGAGGCTCAGCATCAGGCCGGCGGCGGCGAAGCTGCCGATAATCAGGTGGATGAGTTGGGCATCCTCCGGGCGGCGATCGAGGATCGCCAGATAATTCTGCGCGATATAGGCAAAATCGATCTCGGCCCCGAAGCCGAGATCCTGGTAGGTCAGCACCGCCGAGGCGATGGTATAGCCCATGGCCCCGGTCACCAGCGTTACCAGCAAGACCCCTGTTGCGATCCGCGCCTTTCCCATGGAGGCGCTCAATGGACCTGACCCCGCTCGGTCTCGCCATCCACGTCTGTCGCGCGGTGTTTTTCATACTCGGCGTCGGCAAGATCATCGACCACCTGGCGCAAGGCCTCAGTATTGGCCGTCGCGGCATCGGATTGAAGATAAACCTTGGCGACATAGAGCCGGTCTAGGCGGTCCTCGAGAACCTTCTCAAGCGCATCGGCATCACCGGATGTGAGCCGGTCGAGTTGGCGAACGTCCAGCACCCGCGCGATCTCGTCGCGAAATGCGTCCCGCTCCGCCTCGGTCTCGAAGGGCGCGGACAACTCCCCCGCCCGCTCATGGTCCAGGACACGCGCAATCTCGTCTGCAAGGCGGTCAACACGGACAGACTGCGGCGCAGTTTCATCGCGGGTTGCGAGGATGTCGTCGCGGGTGCCAACCCCGAGCCCGTCGCGCATCTCGTTTTCGCGGCGAACCTGATTGATGGCCTCTGTGTCCCGTATCTCGACGACGGCTGCATAGGTTGCACCGAGCCCACGGGCGAGATGGGACGGCATGTCCGGATAGCGCGCTCGCAAGTCATCCGTGACTGCATCCGCAACGGGCGTGCGGAGGTCGCGTCCCTCCATGATGCGGTCGACCTCGCTGGTGATCTCGCTGGCGCGGGCCGCATCGGTGATGGTCTCCCTGTAGGGCTCAGACCGGTCGATCACATCGCCAGGGCGTGCGAGCAGATCTGGGTGTGCCTCGAGATATGCGCGCTGCTCCGTCTCGATCCGGCGCTCCGCCCGTGAGACAACCTCCCAGTCCCGGTCCTCGATCTGCTGCGCTGTCAGGCCGTCTGCGCGCATCTCCTGACGGATTGTCCCTTCCATCGCCCGCACCGCGCCCTCATTATAATGGAAATGCTCGCTGACCGGTTCCGCTTCCATGACGCCATCCCGGCGCAGCACGTTCTCCCGTTCCAAAAGCGTACCAAGCGCGACATGCACATCGTTGAGAATGTCGCGCGCCTGTTCCAGATCGGCGCGGCGCTCGAGGTTGAGATCCCGCGCTTCGGCCACTTTGGAGAGATCATTGGCGATCCATTGATGCTCGAGCGCTGCATTTGAGGCGCCCGTCTCGATCCGGGCCACCACTTCCGATGTGCTGATCCCGGTGCCGTGTAGTGCCGCGCCAATGCGCGATCTCAGGTCGGGCTCGGCCAGTCGCTCGCGCTGGCTGGCGTCGATATTGGCCTCGGAATAGATCCCGCCCTCCGAGGGGGTCTCTGACAGCGTGGATGATCGCAAACCGAGAGGCTGCATGTGCTGGACCTGCGTCTGGATCTCGATGAGGCGTTTTTCCAGCACGGGACGTTCCGCGTCGGACTTCTCGGCGATCATGCCCTGCACCCGTGCGAGCTTCTCCGCATAGAGGCTTCTCAGATCCTCGAAGCTTTGATCCTCGGCCATATACACATCTCCTGTTCGGTCCACCTGCCCGCCGCGCGCCAGCACCTCGCCCGCGCGGAAGAGTGCCGCGGCGATGTCTTCCCGGGCCTCCCGGGAGGCCTCTGCAGCAAGCGAATGGTAGACGGTTCTGGTGTTGGCGATCTCCGCCAGCGTCCGAGTCAGGTCGGCCCCCAAGCGTTCGCGCTCGCGGGGCGCGCGACCCTCGTCTTTCGCGGCATAAACCTCGCTTGTGCGGGCTGGGTAATGCACGACGCCGCGATCCACCCGCCGCGTGGCTTCCAGACGCACACCGTACTTTTCCGCCTCCTCGACCATGGCGAGGCGGAAGTCGTCATAGTTGAAGCGGTGGTTGCGCCCCAGAAAGAAGAACTCGCCTTCTTGCGAGCGGCGGTTCAGCACCAGATGCGCATGGGGGTGATCGCGGTCCTCATGCACCGCGATGATGTAGTCGAAATGCCCTTCGTCGGTCTGGAAGAACCGCTCGGCCACGTCCGTCGCGATGTCGCGCACATCCTCGCCCCGCGTGCCGATGGGGAAGGACATGAGCATGTGGGTGGTCTGGCCCAGCTTGGGTTTGAAGCCCGCATCCCACCGCTTGGCAAAGCGCTCTGTCAGGTCCTTGATGTCGCCCGCCTCAAGCTTAGCCTTGCCATCCAGAAAACCGCTACTGTCCACGATATGGGTGGACTTGGTGGTGAGGTAATCGAGCTGGTTTGCAAGCTGCGATTTGGTATGCGTACCCCCACCCCGGATCGCCTTGAAGACCGCCGGCCGGTGCCCTGCTGCCGCGCGGGTAAGCTGGGTCTGCTTGGCCACGTGCAGCCCTTGCATCGAGCCCCGGACGCGGCTCCAGCCATCCCGGAAGACCTCGCCCGTGACGGCATGGACGGCGTCATTCAGCCGCATGGGCAAACTCCCTCAGCGCGGCCGTGGCCTGCAGCTGCATTGCCTCTCGACGGCGGCGCAGAAGCAGATCGATCTCGTCCGCGGAATCCAGAATGAACCGCGCCAGCCCGCGCATCTGCGCAAGGCGCAATTCGGTGAACTCGGCACTCGTGCCCCCCACGGCCCCCAGCCCCCGCCGGTTGGCCTGCGTCATCTGTTTGGCGATCTGCGCGACCCCATTGCCGACCTCGTGCAGCGAGGCGCGGTAGCGCGCCATCTCTGCTGCCGTCTGCGCGTCCGGAACGAACACCCCTCCTGCCGCCTGAATGAGCCGCCGCAGCCCCTCGGCCCGGCTCTCGATCCCCGCCTTCGCCAACACCTCGTCGAGTGCCTCAAGCTCCGCAGCCGTGACCTTCACACTGACCGCTGAGACCGGGATCGCGGCATCCGTCTGGCGCTCGGCATCGGCTTTGAGCGTGTACTGGATCGCCCGCACCGACACGCCAAACCGTTCCGCCAGCACAGACGTGGAAACGCCTTCCGCAGCTTTGCGAACGATCTCCATGCGGTCCGCATCTGTGAGACGTTTTGAGCGCGACATGCGAAGAAAGACCCCCTATTTCCTGCCACCTTCCACCAAGGCTGCCCCTACCTTACGATAATATACCTAACTGTCAATTATATACTTACGTCGCATTCGGTTTCAGGCAGCCTTGGTGTCCGCTTCCCCCGCGGCCCGCAGGGACGCGGGCCTGCCCCCTCACCACCAGCACAGCCTCCAGCTTCGGAGGTCCCCTTCCCCAGCACCGCCCGAGGGTCTGGCCGAACACGCATGTGTTCGGACGGAACCGCGGGCGGGCGCGAACCCCTCCGACTGGGCGGACAGGCAGGGTCAAGGAGGGCCAGATTTGGCTTGCCAAATCTCTGCCGCAAAAACCGGGAGGCCCTGGCCGATAGGTTTTTGTGGATGGCCCCCTTGAGGCTGACTGGCCGGTCTGTCGCGGCCTGATCATTCCGGGCGGAGTGCGTCCGTTGAACGCGCAGGGACCGGCATCCTTGGAACAGGGATCGGGCCGCCCCAAGATCATCCTGGGGCGGCCCATCCTCGTCAGAGGATTTAGTCCTGGGGATCTTTCGCGCTCGGTGGGAACATCACCAGCTCCGAGACCGCGACGGGAAAGTCGAGCTTGAGGCTGAAGAACTCCGATCCATCCCCGTTGCGGGTGTTGCGGAACATCGCACCTACGCGCTGAAAACGGGTGCGCTCCTGGCCATCGGTATCGGTGAACTTGACGGGGACGGTGGCGACGTAGTGGTTGGTCATTTGGGTTACTCCTTGTTGCGATGGGGATCACCCGGCACGGGGCAAGAGGCCCGGTCGCAAGCCCAAATGCGGAGGGTCCGCGGCTAGCTGTGGAAGCCGTATTTGTGCTTGCTGAAGCGTGAGCGCAGGGCACGATTGGGCCGACCCCGTGCGATCCACATCTATGAGCAAAAAGGAGTGATCCGGATGACCCTTGCCATCACGCAGCCGCCACCATCCGCGTCCGCGTCCCGCCGAGCCTGGCCGGGGTGCTGACGGAGCCCGCCCGCGTGGATGCGATGTTCCGAAACACGCCCCGAGGGACGTGCAGCTCTTCAGCCTCAAGTGCGACGTCTCGATCTCTCGCGTCTTGTGCTGTTAATGATGTGCGTGAGGTGCGCACCATCCCGAGCCCATACCGATGCGGATGGACCGCACTCTGACGGACCGGGTAGAGGGATAACGGTACTGGACGCCGCAGACTGCCGATCACGCGTGACCGATCGCACGCACCATGAGACATAACGAAAGGGCCGCGCCAAGCGCGACCCCCTCTCTTCAATCCTGCGACGCCGTCTTCGCCGGGTCAGCAACCCGCATGACCGTCAGACCTTTCGCTTCCGCCTTCTGCCCGAGGTTCAGCGCGACCCCGTTGCCGCCGAAGAGTACAACCCCCGTCGCCGCGAACTTGTCGTCCAGCATTTCGTCGTTGCACTTGAACGGCGCCGCCCGCCCATGCGCGGACCAGCGCGGATCGAAGCGCGCCTGCGCGACACCCCGTGCCCGGGCCCACCGAGCCGCAATCATCTCCGCCCCGTGCTTGCCACCCTTGTGGCAGAGGAAGATCTCCTGATTGCGGTTCTGTTTGATCCGTTCGCGAACCTTGTCGAGCGTGTTGAAGATCACATCGACATCGGTCCAGTCGGTGGCGCCCGAGACGATCAGGGGCACCCCCTCGACTTTCGACTTCTCGGCGGTTTCACGGTCGTGCTGCTCGAGGAGCTGCCGCGCCTCGAAGACCGCCCCGGTCTCCTGCGCCCGGACGCTTGCGCGCGACCCGGCTGCCGGAATGAAGGCGTGGCCCGTCTCGATCTCGTAGCATTCCGCCGCTGCCTCGCTCATCACCTCGATGGCGCTCACAATCTCGCGCAGCTGCAGAAAGCGCGCCTGCGCCTCTTCGAGCGCGGTCTCGGCGATCTCCGATCCGTCGTGGGATTTTGCCAGCGCGCCGATCTTGTCGGCGGTGCGGTCGACCTCCTTGCCAAGCGCCACCTTGCGCCGCTGCAGTATCGTCGCGAGCCCATGGGCCAGCGGTTCGATTTCGGCTTCAAGCCCGGTCCCGCGCAGCTGACCGAGCAAAGCCTCGAAGCTCTCGCGGATGATGTGGTCGGTCAGGACGTGATCCTCCGGGATCGGGAGCTGCGCGTCCCTCTCGGTCAGCCCGAAAAGTTCGATGGTCTCGTAGGTGTTTGCGGTGTCGTAAGCCATGTCTGGTCTCCAGTGTTCGGTTATAGAGCCACCACGTGAGTGTGGGGGCATGGCCGAATGTCTGGTTTCCGAATCTGCCCGGGTCAGGGACGGCGCAGCCGCCGGCTTGCCGGGCGCAAAAGTTTTCCGCGCGCAACACCCGAGACACGCGCGCCCTCACGCACGGGACCGCGCCGCACCACGAGCGGCGCCCTCGCCGAAAAGTTTTGCGATCCTTGACGCGGGCTGATTTGGGGGCCATCCGGAGGATATGCTTCCGCACTCATGTGTGTGTGTTTTGACGGTAGGTTTGCCCGACCCGAGCAGGCAAACGGCCCGACCGGACGCGGAAGACGGATGGAGCGGCGGGATCGTTTTGGCCTCGGGCCAAAACAGACCAGAGCGCAATCCGGCGGAGCGGCCGGGGAGGGACGTGCTCGCCAGGCGGGCAAACCGGGATGCCAGGCGCGACGCCGCGGTGAGGCCGCATGGCCGAATGCGCGACGGACCGAAGGGCCGTTCTCCCCTGCGACACGCGAAGCCGAGCAGGGGAGGCCGCAAGGCTCTGGCCACGGTTGATGTGCAGGGACTACGCTGCCGACTATAGGGATTGCTTGTCCAGGCATTCGACGTGATCGGCGGATTTTGTTGAAAAAGTCGGCCTGAGAACGGGTTTTTGGCTGCCCTCAGCCTCGGGTGTCGCCGTTTGGTTCGGGCAATCGCCCGTCGCGCCGCCTTGTGGCGATTATCTGGCCGCTCAGATCATGCCGCAGCCTCCGAGTTGGCGCAGTGAGGCCGCAGCTTCGCGAGTTTTCGGAGGTTCTGGGCGATGGCAGCGAGGAGGAACTCGTCCTTGGCGCCATTGGGGCCACGCAGGCGTAGGCGGTTCAAGCCGAGGATGCGCTTCAAGTGTGCGAAGAGCATCTCCACCTTCTTACGCTTGTCGCGGGATACCTTGTGAGCCTTGGTTTTGCGGCATTCGCGGGCGAACTCGCGTGCTTCCTCGTGGGGTTCGCGGGTGACGTATCGGGCCTCCGCTTTCGGGCAGCAGATTTCCTTGGATGGACAGGCCTGACATGTCGCCTTCAAGGCACGATATTTCTTCCGCCCGCCGGTGTCCTGACCCCGGTTCGGATCGGAGTAGTTCCGGCGATACTGTTTGAGGGCGTGACCCTCGGGGCAGATGTATTGATCATTCGCCTCGTCCCATTCGAAGTCGGATCTGGACCAGGTGCCATCGGTCCGCTCTGATTTATCGATGACAGGGATGAAGGGGATGATGCTGCGCTGTTCGACCAGCCAGCCAAGGTTCTCGGCGTTGCCATATGCCGTGTCGGCCGCCAGCCAATCCGGTCGAATGCCGAACCGCTTCTCCGTCCTGTCCAGCATGATCCGCGAGGCTCCGACCTCAGCCTGACGGATCGCTCTCGTGGCTTCGACATCCATGATCACCGAACTCTTGGTGTCGATCAGGTAGTTGGTGGCATAGGCAAAATACGGGCGGCTTTCCTCGGCGCGGGTCCATTGCGCAGCCGGATCGGACTTCGCCACGAACTTCGGCTGGACCGGCGACGCGGCCCCGAAGGCGGCATCGTCGAGTGTCTCCAGGTATTCCCGCGCTGCCCGGTTCCCAGCCTCGCGCGCGACCTCAGGGCTCCAGTCCTCAGCTGCGATTGACCGGGCCTTGTTGGCGTCAGCGGAGATCAGGCTGGCATCCACGGCAAAGCCCTCGCCGGACACCAGGTCCTCCCTCAGGCACCGCTCGACCGTGGCCTCGAAGATCTGTCGCAGCAGATTGCTGTCGCGAAACTTGCCATGGCGATACCGCGAGAACGTCGAGTGATCCGGGACCTTGCCCTCCAGGCCCAGCCGACAGAACCACCGATAGGCGAGGTTCAGATGGACCTCGTCGCAGAGGCGACGTTCCGACCGGATGCCCATGACGTAACCGATGACCAGCATCCGTATAATCAGCTCTGGATCAATCGAAGGACGCCCCATGTGGCTATAGAACGGGCGCACGGCCTCCCGCATCTCATCCACGTCGAGGAAACGGTCGATCTCGCGAAGCATATGACCGGAAGGAACATGACGCTCCAGATCGAAGTCATAGAACAACTGTGCCGGTGCCGTTTGGGTGCCCATCATGACGAAATCCTCCAATCTCCTCATAATCAAGTGAATCAAAGGACTTGCCGCGCTGCAACAAAGACTTTTTCAACAGCATCGGCGGAAAGCGGACATTCACTGCGAGTGCGAAAGCATACTGTCTGAGACATGATTGCGACAATTATTGTCTCAGCGTCAGCGCCAGTTTGACCTGCCCCCATTTTCAGAACCACTCGTAAGTCGAGCCTGATGGCACGAAAGCATCGTTTGAGCCCTAATTGCAGAATGATACACGATGCGCCCGGGTCGATAACCGGCGTCGTTATGCTGGCGTGCGCATAATCTCACGGATCAGATCGTTTGTTTCTGATCTCGTCGTTTGGTGCCGATATCGAACGGCCAAAACAGTTCGTGTTATTTCAAGGCCATCGATGGGTTTCGACACCAGGCCCATGTCTGATGGAATAGCGGTGGCTGGTAGGATCACCGCACCCGAACCCTGCCGGGCAAGTTCGATTAACCAATCCACGCGATTTGACCGATAGGCCGCGTAGAGGTCGTAACCTTGATCTGCGCAGGTTCCATGTAAAGTATCCCGCATTTCGCAATTCAGTCTGTCAAGCATGTCAGTTTGAGCAAGCGTCGAAAGAGAAATTGTATTTAGTTCAGACAATGGATGCGACTTTGACACCACGACCTTGTAGTCCTCTTCATAGAGAATGTCTATACGATAGAGGTCTTCACTGACCTTGTCCGCGGTGACGACAACGTCAAAGTCACCATCTCGCAACCCGGAAAGAAGCTCGTGGGATGACGCAACGATCAATTCGATTTCGGCTTGCGGCACGCGCTTGCGCATACGCTCCATAGCTGCCGAAATTCTGCTGTGGCCAATCGTTTCGCCGACACCGACAGTGATAGGAACTCGCTCCAACCGCATATGACGGACTGCCTCGGCCTTCGCCTGTCGCGTCTCGTCGTATATTTTCTGCAATCTTGGCTGCACGAGTTTTCCCAGCGCGGTCAGCCTGCAGCCTGCACGGTCTCTGACAAACAGGTCACCTCCAAGTTCGTCTTCAAGTTTCTTGACCGCAGTCGTCAAGGAAGGTTGGGAGACATTGGAGGCACTGGCCGCGTGGGTGAAGTTTCGGTGCTCGCAGACAGCGAGAAAGTATCTGATCTGGTTCATTTCCATCGCCGCATTCTCCGTCACATCTCCGGCCGCGCCATCAAAACAAGTTCGATAGTCCATGTCTATCAAAGAATAGCATTTCGGAATTGGAGTCCACCGCATCCGGCATGGGACAAGAGTGCATCGAAACCAAACACGATGCACTTCAAAGCAGGGGCCGACCATGAAATCGCAAATTCTTCAGACACTCGCCGCACTGGCTCTGATCGCAACTTCTGCAACTGCACAGGACAATCCAATGGAAAATCATACCGCCAGCTACATCGCCATGCCCGCCGCCGAAGGCCAGTCCGAAGCTTTCGCGGAGTTTCTGGCGGGTGCCGCACCTATCGTGCGGGACACAGAGCCGGGCACCGTCCTTTGGTTTGCTCTGCAAGCCAACGATACGCTCGCAATCTTTGACATCTTTGCAGATGAAGAGGCACGGAACGCTCACTTCTCAGGAGCGGTTGCTGCGGCTTTGAACCAAAACGCCGACACACTGGTCGACGGAGGATGGGACGAAGGTGTTGTCGCGAATATCAACAACTCCGATGTCCTGTCGGTCAAGGCGCCGGTTGATCTCACCACGGCAACGACCGCAACTTACATCAAGCTTGAAGCTGCGCCGGGGAAAGGCCGCGAATTGGCAGCCTTGCTGACCGCCGCCGGCCCCATCGTCGCAGATACCGAACCCATGACATTGTTCTGGGCGGCGCTGCAAATTGACGAGAACAACTTTGCCATCTTCGACATCTTTGCCGACGATGCTGGCCGCGAAGCGCATTTTGCCGGACAGGTCGCCGGGCTACTGAATGAAAGGGCTTCGGAATTGGTCTCGGGCGGATGGGACGATGGTGTGGTGGCAAACGTCCGCAATTTCGACATCCTTGCTGCCAAGTAATCTCGAGCTGCGTTAACAAAGAAGTGCCCGGTGCAACCCATCGGGCACTTTGCTATTTGAGTTGAGAGTAAAGCCAAGTCGGTCGATTAACCGCAGCGAAATGGCATTTTATCCCAGTCTGCTGATGCTTACCCATTGAAAATTCTGCCGCCTATGCAAATGACCGTTCTAGTGCAGCTGCGCTCCAGCGCCGGACAGCTCGCCGAGCGGCAGCTATGGGCCGACAACGTAGGGTGTACTGCTTCAGTCCAAATCGACACCGCCGAGGCGCGGCACATGGACATGCGTCCGGACAAGGGATGCAGCGACAGCGCCCGCGATGGCGCCGAAGAGATGCGCCTCCCACGAGACGCCGGGTTGGCCCGGAAGAACGCCCCAGAGAATGGAGCTATAGAGGACACCGACCAGTAGTGCCGCGCCCAGCGTGATCGGGGAGCGATCCACGAAGCCGCGCGCGACGAGGAAGCCAAACCAGCCGAAGACCAACCCTGACGCACCGATATGGATGGCGGAGCTTCCGAACAGCCAGACGAGTCCGCCGCCGAGGCCGATCACCACTGCGTTCACCGGCAGCAAGGCTCGCGTGGTCGTGGCAACCAGCAGCCCACCCATCACCAGGAGAGGCGGCGTATTGGCCATCAGATGCGCGAAGCTTCCGTGCATCAGCGGCATGGCGACAACGCCATCCAAACCATCGAGCTGCCTGGGGATCAGGCCGAAGGCCGGGTTCAAACCGTAGCCAGTGATCCAATTGACGACCTGAACCGCCCAGAGCAGCGCGACAAAAGCGGCAAGCGTTGCGGCGCGCCGCAAGAAAGCGCGCATGTGATCCCGTTTCATCATGTTCGCGACAGTAGACGTCCCCACAGCGCCTTCAACAGCTTTCGCGCGCTGCACAGGGTGCCCCTTCCGAGAAAGGGGGTTTGAGGCGGCCAACCTCGGTACGGCTCAAGCCAGGAGAATCGCTTCGATCTTACACAGTGTTCCCCGGTCGCAGCGGCATGATTTCACGCTCGGGGCGCTTCAGGGCTTCGGCGTATTTGCGGGCATTGTCATCGATCGTGCTGTGCCACAGCTTCGAGACAAACGCCCGAGCGTCTTGGACCGTCATATCGTTCAGCGATGAGGACAGCGCCATGAAAAGTTCATCCTCGCTGATCGCAGCGGCGCGGTGCATGGCGTCCGCGTAAAATGACGGGTCGTTGAGAACCTGCTCGCTCAGCGGCATCCGCGCCAGGTTCTCTTCCGGGATCGCCATGAAGATCGTGTCCTGCAAGTCGGTCAGATACGCACGCCGCGATGTGGACACCGGCTTTCCCGCCGCCTTGGCCTCCAGATATGTCTGCCTTGTCCTGTCGAGCTTTGCCCTTGCATGGGTCATGATGACTTCACGCTTTCGGGCGGGTGGCGCAAATCCGGTGCAGCGCTCGATATGGGCGAGGAGATCTTCAACCTCTGCCTCAACATTAAAGCTCTCGAACCATGGAACCGTCCCTGATCTAGCCGCCACGCGCCCGCCCTCGATATTACGTTAATATATTATTGTATCGCATTTGCACCTGATCGCAAGCGGGTGGCGTCCTTCACGCCAACGGACATGGAAAAAGGGGAACCGTGATCCCACGGCTCCCCTTTCGGTTCAGATCGTCTCCCCCCGCGCGCCCATTAGGCGACCAAGGAGAGCCCCGCGCCTGCGTCCTGCGGCTGCTCACCGCTGTCGATGAACGGGATGATCGAGAAGGTCTGCCCGCCGCGCTGTTCTTCGTTCTGCACGGCGTTGACGCGCAGATCGCCATCGGGCGTGTTGATCAGCAGCGACAGGTAGTCATTGCCTGTGCGGCGGCTTTTCGCCATCCAGGCCGAGCCAACGCGGATCGGCGTGCCCCGGGGCGAGCTGACCTCGATCCGGTAGTCGGGGTGGGTCTCCTCGGTCTTGTAGCTGTTCTCGATCAGCATGAACTCCAGATCGAACATCATGTTGGCGATGTAGCCGGTGAAGGCGTTGTCGGCGTCCATGGCCGTGAGCTCGCCCGAGATCGAGCCGGATTTCATCAGGCCGTTCGAGACCAGTGGGATGATCTCGAATTCGCCGATCTGGGCCGCGCGCGCCTCTTTCGTCTGCACCGCGTTGACCCGGAACGGGCCCAAGCCGACATCGATCTGCATCGAGATGTAGGGGTTGCCGCTGGTATTCCCGGTCTCGTTCCAGGCCGTGCCGATACGCACCTTGCGGCCTGATTTGTTGACTGCCGTCACGTCGTAATCCGGGCTGCGAGCGGACATCTTGGCCCGTGCCTCGAGCTGGATGGCGATGTCAAAGCGCGTCGAATGGATCATGCCGGTGTACTCGGCGGCTGCGGTCTCGACATTGCGGGTGAGGGTTCCTGCGAACATGGGATGGTTCCTTTTGGATTGGCCGGTGCCTGACGTTTTTGCCAACGCATCCGGGATTGCTTTCTCGACCCCTTGAGGGATCACAAATCAGAAAGCCTGCTTTCCTTTCAGCCCCGCCCACGGGTCAAAGCTGCCGTCCGAGTGGGAATGCCCCCGCGCCTCCGGGTGCTACGCCCCTCCCCTGCCCGTCTGGTCTTGATTGGTTGCCCGGATTTTCTGCGGCGTCCTTCGATTGCGCGACGAAGAACTCCGTTTCTTTTCCGTTCAACCGGTGCCCGCCCCGGTCGGTCAGACCGATGCAGCTACCATTCGGCACAAAGGTGACGAGGTACTGACCGAGCCGGTCCTTGTGGACAACGTATCCGGTATTGGCCCAATGCACGGTCTGGCCGGCATCAACGGCCGCCTTGATGTCTTCGAGTGTCATGCGAACCTCCTTACGAAGAATGGTGGGGAAACGACGCAAGAAGTCCGATCTTCTGACCGGGCTTCCATGCAAGATTTGTTTGGCAAACGGCCGAGAGCTGTCAGGCGCTTTGCTTGGCTTGCGTCGCGCGCGCCGCCATCCAATCCTTCAGGCCAAGAACCGTTCTTCCGGCGGCGACCTCGGAGGCCCAGGCAACCCTTGGGTCGCCGCAGGGCTTGGAGCCGACATGCCGGTCGATGTGGCCATTGGCCATCCATGGCTCAGGCTGTATCCGTCGCAGCCAGTCCGCCATGCTCGGGATGCGGCCCTGGCAGTCTTCACGGATATGCTGCTCGCCGATCCAGCGCACGGGGATGTCGCGGCCCGCACTATTGGTCAGTGTCAGGCCAAAAACCCGTTCGGCCTCAAACAGGCCTTGGGCATGTTATCTGGACAGTCAAGCTGTCTCTTAAGGAAAACACCCTGCGATCATTGGGGTTTTCCTGAGTGGCATCGATGAGACAATTCATGGGGGCTCCCTCTCTATCTTATCCCTGTTTCACCCCCACCCAGCTCACCTCTTCCTCTCCCTGATCATGACTTCAGATGCCGCCCTGGGACGGCGGACTGAACGGCAGGACTTTCGGGTCGGCCCGCGCGATCTGTGCTTCAAGAACCGCAATCAGGCGGCGTTGTTCTTCACCCTTCAGCGCGAGTACCTGGATTTGTTGCGCTAGGGTTTTGACGGTCGCGCGCAGCTCTGCCAGTTCGCCGCCGCGGGCGGCCCTCAGCTCGGCTTCGAGTTCACGGATACGGGCTTTCAATCCTGCGACTGATCCCGACCGGAACCGCGCCTCTGCCGCACGAAATTCCGCAAGAACGGCAGTGGCCCGGTTGGCTGTGGCGCGGCTGACGCCGGCCTCGCACGCGAGATTGGCGACACTGAGGCGCCCGTCGGTATGCTCTGAGGCTCCTTCGAGCAGCCGCTTCATGGCGGCGCGCAAGGCGTCTTCGGTCTTCTGACTGACGGGCCATGTCATAGCTTTGGGTCCTCCAAGTGCGCGATCAGTCCGCGCTTTCGATCATTGTCCTGCGCGATTGCGACCTTCTGAAATGCCGACAGGGTGTTGCCCTGCAGGAGGCGCTCGCCCTCCTCGATCGAGGTCCGCCAGGGCGCGACATGGCGCGTGGTCAGGCAGGAATTGGGGCAGCGGTCAGGGCTGCAACGCGAAATCACCGGGGCCTCCGGCTTGTCGTCGGGCCGCAGGCAGAGGGCGCTGGCGGGCTCAAAGAAGCAATCGTTCAGAAATCCGACATGCAGCGTCTTTCCAAGATGCGCCAGCATCGTTCGAAGGCGTTTCTGGTCGAGGATGCGCCCGGGCAGATCACCGAGGGTGTCCCGGACGTGGTCGAACTCCTGCTTGAGACGGGACGAAGCCGGTCCGCCGGGCTCGTCACCCTGCAGGTAGGCCTCATAATAGGCGACCACATCGTCCAATTGGCCAAGGGCGCGTTCCTGCTCGACCGCCCGGCGAAAATCTCCGTGCGGCGCACCGGCATAGCCCTCGAACATCGCCACGGAGGCATGCTTGTACTGGATCTTTCCGGCAATCACGCCGAAAGGGCGGTTCGCGATGTACCATGCGATGGTGCGCCGGAACTGGCGGGTGCTGAAATGCCAGGGGCGTCCGTCGACATGTGGAATTGCGGGCGGGTTTGCGACCTTTGCATCCAGACCGTCGCGGAACATCTTGATGATCGGCGACGCCTGCGCGGCAAGGTAATCCGCCGTCCAGTCCCAAGGCTTCAACGAGACCCAAAGAGATCTCAGGTCGCGCTCGCCGCGTGCGCGCCGTGACAGGACTTCCAAAGCATCGACCGCTCGGGCGACCGGCGCGATAGTGATCCAATCGGCGGAAACACCCGCCGCCTCGCGGTGCTTATAGACGTTGCTGCGTACCCGATAGCGCTCGATCAGGTTGTCAGCACTGCGTTCAACCGAAACGCAGCCCGGCTCCATGTCCTGCAACTCGCTGTCGCGCATCCCCGTCAGATACGCGCAGACGATGTAGCAGGCCGCCTGCAGCATCTGCTCTTCATGTGGCAGGCTGTCCGTGTCGAAACGCTCCCGCCAGGGCAGGCCGGTATCGGGATCGAGGGTGATCGGGGTATCCATTCCGCCGACCTCGGTTCCCATCTCACCCGCCATCTGGTCCAGCATCCTCACGGTCGCGGTGGAACTACTGAGGTTCCCCGTTTGAGGACAGCCGATCTGAAGGCACATCAGCCTGAAATTATACGCGTTGCCTTCCCTAACATCGGGGACACCGCGGGTGGTGTTTGGACGGCGCTCCCAGAGTGGCACGCCCCGCCCTTCCGCCCGACGGGCCTCGAGCCAGGTGCGAAGACGGTAGCGAAACCGTTCGTGGCGGGTCTGGCGCGCATCCTCGGCAATAATCTGGGCAGCGCGGGCTTTAAGGCGATCCAGCTCTTCGCGCGCCGCGAGGATATCCGGAGCGAAGACATCGACGTATCGCATCGACCAGTGGAGCAGTGCGCCGATGACCGGTTCGGGGATGCGCGGCGTGGTGTTCTCCGAGCTCGTCCGGCTCCGACCGCTGACATTGCTTGCCGTGCGCCCACCCCAGGGCAGGAAGGGAATGCCGCCCCCGGTCACCCATGGCCCAAAATGATGGAGGTCGATGGGGACATCGACATAGAGGCGGATCTGTTGCGATGAACGTGCGCCGTCTGCCCCCAGATGCGCCAGATACGCGTCCAGCACTTGCTGGTCGACGCGCGCCAGTTCGACGGAACCGATACGATCGTGCAGGAACTCTCCGAAATGGCGCAGGAACAGCAATGTGCCCTTGGCGGTCGAGGGGCCGCAAGGGCCCCGGTAGCTGCGCAGAGGCGCCTGAAGGCGGGCAAGCATATACTCCTTGGCGAGCCGTCGAAGCGCGGGGTCTTCGATGGCGCCGAAGTCCACGCGAAACGCTGCCGGACGCGCGTTGGCGCGAAACATCGCTGGACTGAGATCCCAGACATCGTCGCCGAAGCGGGACAGCATCGACCGCTCCGATCCCGGTCTGAGCGGTCTGCCTGCGAGGATGTCGGTGTCGTCGGGATGGATTGCCGATGGCAGCGATGGCCTTGCGGTCGTGCAGTCTGGATTTGCTCTCATGCGAGACCCGCCTCCGGGGGAAGGTAGATCTGTGCCGATTGACTGGCCGTGAGGGCACGCGCGGCGGCTAAATCGGGCTCAGAGAATTGCGGCAATATCTGCGCAGAGATCCTGTGGTGGACCCGCCCGAACTTCGCCTGCCAATCTGCTTCGGACAAAACCTTGCGCTGGTCCACCACGAAATCCAGAAACGCCATCAGCGCGGGAAGCTTGCGAGTGGTGATGACGCCGTTGCGGCATTCGAGGCAGCCCCAGAACGGCACCGGGCAGGCCTCTCCCGACGTGGCGAACGGGCTGCTGTAGAAGCCGGAACAGCTTGCCAGCCATACATCCTGTTCGCCTGCCAGCAATGCCGGAACATCGGTCGCCAAGCCCTCCGGAAAACCGGGCTGAGCCGAAGACGGAGCTGCCAAGACTTCGACCTCGGCCTCCGGGGTCAACACGGTAGGCTGCAACGCATCTTCGACAGCGTCCATCAGCGCCTCGGCGATGGTAGCTTCGTGTATCGGCCGCAAGGCGGGAATGTCCCCATAGTGGTTCGCAGCAACCTCGACGGTATGTCCAACCGCAAACCGGCGCAGCTGACCGCCGGTCTTGCGATACCACGCAGCCTTGTGGGTCTTGCGCAAACGCGAGAGGCAGAGCTTCAACGGCTTCCCGTAATCATCCTGCAACCCGTGATGTTTGACCCAGACCTTTCTAGCGGATTGCATCGGCAGAACGACATCGGTCAGGCGCCCGCGGCAGTAAAACGTGAAAAGCTGCTCGCTCTTGAGATGACCGCGCGCCGTTGCGGTCCACTGAATTGCGAGGCGCAGGAGGCCGCCCGGGGTGCCTGACCCTCCGTCCCGAACCCGCAGCCGCTTCCACTCGGCATGACGGGCGCGGCGCTTGCAATACTCGATCTCGACATATCCGCTGGACGGGTTCTTGAGGCAGTCGGCACGCAGGGTCTTGATCGCTTCGATCTCGAGACCGGTCTCCAGCGACAGCAAAACAAAAAGGGCAATCAGATCGCCAAGAAGCAGATGCCGCGTGCCATGCATCCTGTCGCTCAGCCCCTCATTCGAAATCCCTGCATAGTTCCGTGCCCCGTAGAGTTGACGAAAAAGGTCGTTCTTGACGGTAATGAAACCGACACGGTCGATCTCCGCGAAGGCGTCCATCTCCAGCCGGTCGATGCGTGTCTCGCACTCCTGTTCAAGCGCCGGACGGAATCGCTGCATGATCGCTGCAACATCGGCACGTGCGGCCACCTTCAAGGCCACCCGGACACTGTCGCTGTAGGCATCGCGCGGGCGCGGTGGAACACCCGGGCGCGTACTGACATAGAATAATCGGCGGGAAGCCTCTTCGGAAAGGCGGCCTGGTTCGCCCGCATCCGCCAACCGCAGCAGCATCACTACATCTCCCATCTGGTGGCGGCGATGGTTGGGATGCTGCCCGCGCTCATCCATCCAGGCGTCGAAGCCTTCGATGGTAGCAACATCAATCTCGGCAAGCGCCTGTACGGATGAGTCTGTCGCATCGAGATAGCGCCAGAACCGATGGATGGCTTCGGCCAATGACATGGCGGTGCGGACGGTGCCGGCAGGGCCACCGACCTGACATGCCTGCCAGAGTGCCAGCGTGAAGGCCCGTGCAAGCGAATTGCGACCCGGCAAACGCGTCAGGTCCATCGTCGCAGTCTGTCCGGCCAAGGCAATCTCGAAACGGCGGGCGGTGATGGCAATGGCGGCCGCGGGACCGGGATCGGAAAGATTGTCAGGAAAACTCGCGCGTCGCCCTGGGCGGGGCTGTGAGACGCGGGCTCTGCCGGTCATCGATCCTCCGCCATGAGTTCGTCGGTCCAGCGATCCGCCGCCGCATCGACGAGTTCCTGCGCCTCGGCAAGGCTGTCGAGATAGATGTAGGTGCTAGCGATGTTCGCGTGGCCGAGGAGGTGCTGGAGATGGCGGAGCGGATCGCCAAGCATCTGCCGATAGGCAGCACCGTGCGCATCGGTCGGGTTGAAGATCCTGCCCACCTGTTCGCGGATCAGCATCGACAACATGTTGACCGCAAAGGTGTGCCGCAACATGTGCGGTGTGACGATGATATTGAGGCCGAAGGCCTGGCACCGCTGGCTTGCCCTACGAAACGCTACCTCCCAAGTACCCGACGACACGGGCTGGCCGCGTTCCGTGAGCCAGAGCGATGCGTGTTCAGGCATCCCATCAGGCGATCGCAGCAGCCGTTGGCGGTCTTGCGCAAGGAGCCTGGTCAGCGCGATGCGCCGACCACTGTCATCAATGGCGTTGCGGCCATCGGGTGACAATACAAAGGGGACGGCCGGACGAGGCGGCGCCTTGGCGGCGGCAATCCGGCGCTCGATATCGACGTAATCCCCGATCTGCTTGAGCACCCGGCGCGGCAACCGGATGCGTCGCGGGCGTTCGCCCTTGGTGATCACGGCCGGCAGATCGAAAGGAAGTATCCGTGGGCTGTCGGAGATCAGCCGGGGCAGTTCGTCTATGATCAGGCTACCGGCCTCGCCGAGGCGCATGCCTGTCGTGACGAGCAGTTCCGCGAAAACGGCATTCCGCTCGCCATTGCGGCAGCGCCAGGCTGGGTCCTCGGACCCGTCCGGCAATTTACCCCTCAGGCCGATATCCCGGAATACGAGGTAGCGCCCGAGATCGACGAATTGCATGTCATGCGGGCGCGCGGCACGTTCCCGCGCCCTGTTCCCCTCAACCACCTTCGGCGTTCCTCGCCCATGACCATGGCGAAAGGACAGGTCATATCGAAACGGCGAGGATGCGATCAGTCCCTCTTCAAGCGCCCACCGATACAGTTTGTCGAGCGCCGCGATCGCCCTGTTCCAACTGGATGCCGAAATCCGGAACGGTGCATCCGACAAACGCCGTGCATGGTGAAACGCGATGACATCGTTGTAATCGGCACGCCAAAGCTGCTTTCCACCACGCCGTTCTTCCAGAAACCGCATCCAGACGAAGATGTCATGGGCGTAGGCGCGCAAACTGTGCCGCGAACGCACCCCCATGGTCGGACAGGCGCGAAAGAACCGGTTCACGTCATGCAAGTAGCTTCCGTCCCGATCCAGTAAGAAGGGCATGCCATCCATCAGGTCGATCTTGCCAGCGGCCTCCGTCAGGGACACGGAAAGATCGGCCGGAACGCCTTCGACCGAAACGGGCGCGCGCAGCGCCGATCCGTCGGTGAAATAAAGCTGCGTCATCCATCCTCCAAAGGCGTTCGCGTCCAGAAAACGACGCCCGCGACTCCAGTCGCGCTAAAACCGAAGCGCCGCCAGCCCCGTCCCTACGGCCCTTTTGATGGAGAGCGGGCCGGGGCTGGCTCATCTCTCAATCCTAAGGTTCCGCATAACCCGCACCATGCACAGGAATAAGACGCTTCCATAGAGTCAGGATAACGCATGGTGACGCATGGCGCGGTGCGTGAAGAGCGCGAGGTGCTCTTTCGAGGCGTCAAACCAATCGTGCACAGACTGATAGTCAGACGGCACCCCGCCGAATTTCCGGGCAGAGCTTTCAGCATGATGAAGCGGATGGGCCATCTCAAAGCCCCTCGTCATAGCTGTGCGAGCATTCGACATAGCGGTCCACGTGATCGAGGATGATGCTGTCTAGTGCTATGTCCCAGGTCAGCGTGCCGTAGCCGCCCTCGTTGTTTTCGAACCCCGGGTGATGGTGATAGGCGAGCGACCAGGCGAAGTCGCCAACCTCTGTGGCAAGCGCCTCCGGCAGTTGGACCTCTGCAGGCTGCACCGTCACATCCTCGACATTGCCGGAGTCGCCATAGCCTTCGTATTCGGCAGTGACCTCGCTGATGCCAAGCGCACGTAGTTGCGCGAGCAGCTCCACTCGGGATGCCTTCAAGGTGGTTTCGCGCTCTGCACGCCACTGAGCCGCCATTGCGGCATAATCGATCTGGGGATTGGTCATGGGTCAGTCCTCTTGTCTGAATTTGGGGGGCTGAGCGTGGCATTGGTCTGCGCGCGCCCGGAACGCGCAGACCGGTCAAATCCCGATCTGCGACGCCCGACCGGAAGCCCGCTTTGACTTTTCAGGCGGCTTGTTCTGCCGCTCTAGCGGCTCGCTGGCCCACGATCCGGGCCAGAATGGTTCCCGTGTCGATCCCGTCCCCATGCGGCAGGAACACCCGCAGCTGGAAGGCAATGATCTCGGTGAAACACCCCATGGCCTTGAGGCCATCAATCATGCCCCGATCCGCGCCGCCCAGCTCGAGACGCATCTCGCCTGCAACACGGCGACGGGTCAGGGTGAGACCCCGGCCCAGATCGACAGGCGCGGTGGAGCCAAGGGCGGCGATCAGCATCTCACGCGGCGTTTGCGGGTTGGAGACTAGGAAGCGGGCGCGCAGCGCGGCCGCCCCTTGTTCGCTCAGCGTGCGCCCGATCATGGCGGTCGCCCCGTCGGGCGTGACCCGGTAGATGCGCTCATTGGTGGTCGGAATGTCCTTCCAAATGGGCAGCAGCAGCCCGGTTAGCAGGTAGAGCTTGGTCGTGGTGGTTTTTGGCAGGGACGCTGCCTCGGCATCCCAAAGCCTTGCAAACTCGGGCCTTCCGATGTCTTCCCAGGCCGAAGACTCAAACCGCGTCTCCTCCAGATAGCTAGACCCATTTGGCCTCACCGCCTTGCGCATCAGCGTGACGATGTCCTCGTCATACATCTGCATGGGCCGCGCCGAGATGAGCCCCGCGCGACCGGAGGCGCGATTGACCATGGGTAGCTTGTCGGGATTGCGCGACATGGCCTCTTCGGCGTCAAGGACATACACTGGGTCCGTCACCTCAAGTCCGATGATCCGCGTCACGGCGCCGGATTTCGGGCAGGTCCAGAGATCCTCGGTGGAGACCTGCTCGATCTTTTCGCCACACAGGGTTTCCACGCCGAGATCGAGCGTGCCCGCCGCGCGCGCCCGCTCAGACTGATCGGCAATCCGCCTCATGAACTCGGCAAAGAGCGCGTTCTGCATGTGGATGGGAAGGGCAAGCACCCGGTTGAGAAACCGCTGGATCGGGGGAAGCTCCTCAAGGAGCACCCCGTCCTTGTCGATCAGCCGCAGGGCCGTCCAGTCGGTGAAACTCTCGTAGCTCATCGCCTCAGCGCGCCCGGCGGCAAGATCGGCGAAATACCCACGCAGCGCCGCCCGTGCGATCGGGCTTTCGAGATTGTCCTCCTCGCGGAACATGCCTTGCGAGCCGGTCTCGCGCTGGCCCTTGGTCAAGGCCCCCAGCTGGTCGAGGCGCTTGGCGATCGTCGAGGTGAAACGCTTCTCGCCATGCACATCCGAGGTGCAGACCCGGAAGAAGGGCGCGCTGACCTGAGCCGAGCGATGCGTGCGCCCGAGCCCCTGGATGGCCGCATCCGCGCGCCAGCCGGGCTCCAGCAGGTAGTGCCGCCGCCGTTTCTGGTTCTTCGCCGTTTGTGCCGCATGATAGGAACGGCCCGTGCCGCCCGCATCGGAGAAGATCAGGACATCCTTTTCGCCGTCCATGAAGGCTTGGGTTTCGGATGAATTGCTGCTGGCGGCGCGCTTCTCGATGAAGAGGTGGCCATCGTCCGCCTTCAGAGGTCGGATCGACCTTCCGGTCACTTCGGCCACGGCATCGTCGCCAAAGGCCCAGAGGATCTGATCCAGCGCCGAAGGGATCGGGGCCAGCGTCATCAACTCCATCATGGCCGCGTCACGCAGAGCGAGCGCCTCGCGCGAGACGACCAGCGCGCCAGTTTCATCGCGGAGCGGCTCTGCCACCATATTGCCGTCGATCTCGACCAGCTTTTGCGCATGAATCGGGAAGGCCTGTTCGAGGTATCCCAGGACGTAGTCGCGCGGCGTTAGCGCGCCCTCGACCAGCTCGTCCTCCTGGTCCATCGCCTCAAGCCGGCGCTTCAGCAGGCTCTCACCCGTCGAGACCACCTGGATGACGCAAGCCTTGCCCGCCGCCAGATCGTCCTTGATGGCGTGGATGATGCCTGTAGCCTTCATGCCCATCAGGAGATGGTTGAAGAAGCGCTGTTTCGTGCTCTCGAAACGGGACTTGGCCGAGGCGCGTGCGGCCGAGGCATTGGTCTCGCCCGAGGCATCGTTGACGCCGGTCGCAGTCAACGCGGCTTCGAGATTGTGGTGAATCGTCCGAAACGCACCCGCGTATGCGTCGTAGATCTCGATCTGGGCCGGAGTGAGCGCGTGTTCGAGCACGTCATACTCCACCCCATCAAAACTGAGGGCACGCGCCGTGTAGAGCCCGAGCGTCTTGAGATCGCGCGCGACCACCTCCATGGCGGCGACACCGCCGGCTTCCATCGCAGAAACGAAGCTCTCGCGGCTTGGGAAGGGGTATTCGGGGCCCTGCCCCCAGAGCCCCAGCCGCGCGGCATAGGCCAGGTTGTGCACGCTCGTGGCCCCCGTGGCCGAGATGTAGAAGACGCGGGCGCGGGGTGCTGCCAGTTGCAGCCGCAGGCCCGCAAGGCCCTGCTGGGAGGGTTTGACCCCTCTGCCCTGCTCGGACCCCGCCGCGTTCTGCATGGCATGGGCTTCATCAAAGGCCAGCACGGCATCGAAGTCGTCGCCCATCCAATCGAGGATCTGGCTCAGTCGCGTGGTGCCGCATTTGCCCGCGGACCGCAGCGTGGCGTAGGTGACGAAGAGGATACCGTCACCCATAGGGACGGGCTGGTCCGGTTTCCATTTGGAGAGCGGCTGGATGTCGGCTGGCGAGCCGCCGAGATCGGTCCAGTCGCGGATGGCGTCCTCGATGAGCGTAGCGGATTTGGAGACCCAGATCGCCTTCCTGCGCCCGGAAAGCCAGTTCACGAGAATGAGCCCCGCGCATTCGCGGCCCTTGCCGCAACCGGTGCCGTCGCCGAGGAAATAGCCAAGGCGATAGGCACGTGCATCCGGGTCATCATCGGCGCGCGTCAGCTTGGTCTGGTCGTCATCGATGGTAAACCGACCGGGCAGATCGCGCCCATGGGCATCATGCGCCATGATGATGGTTTCCAGCTGCGCCTCGGAGAGATGTCCCTCCCCGATCAACCGTGCGGGCAGCCGCAAGTCATCACTGCCCATGTTTGAGGGCATGGGCGGGGCAACCGAGGCCATGGCGATGCTTTCAACGAGCGGCGTGGGATGTTCCTGCGCACCCGCAATCTCGATCCGCTGCGGCCGGTAGCGCGCATAGATGTCCGAGATCGGCGTGTTGTCGCGCGGGGTCTCAAAGCTTGTGAAGCTGAGCGGACGGACGGCATTGGCCCGGGGTTTGGAGGCGGCAACAGGCGAAGCGGCGGTCTTGCGCGGGGCAGATGATGGAACGGTCGGCGGCCCGTGAGGGATCACCGCCGCCTGTTGTACGGGGCGACTCTCGGTCCGGGTCGCGGCCACGACGTCGACAAAAAGAAGGGCCTCATCCAGATCGCACACAATGGCGCGGATCATCTCGCCGCCCTCCTGCACCTTGTCGAAGATCATCAGCTGGGTTTCCACAGAGGTGCCGAGCTTGCGGTAGACCTGCCCCGGCATCGTCAGCGCCAATCTCGGCGTCAGGAGACCGCAGGCGCGGGACCAATGCGCGGCATCGCGCTCGGGCGTGAATCCCGGCGGCATGATCGCCACAAGCCGCCCGCCGGGTGCCAGGCGCTTTGCAGCAGCGATGAGATGCTTGGCGGCGATGTGCTTGTCTCGGGAGCGATCGACCGAGGAGGCGAAGGGCGGGTTCATCACCACGACGTCGGGTAGAACCGGCGTCTGCAGCAGATCATCGATATGCTCGCCGTCATGGCCCGTCACCTCGCCGCCGAAAACCGCGCGCAGGAGGCGCTGGCGAAAGGGGTCGATCTCGTTGAGAATAAGCGCGGCACCGGCCTGGGCGGCGAAAGCGGCTAGGGCACCGGTGCCAGCCGAGGGCTCCAGCACAGTCTCGCCCTTGCGAATGGCTGCCGCCCGCACGACCATTGCCGCGAAAGGCAACGGCGTGGAAAACTGCTGCAGCCGGATTTGCTGCTCTGACCGGCGCATTTCCGTCAGCAGCCGTGAGGCAAGCAGCTTTGCAGCGGCGATGTCACCTGCCTCGCTGTTCCCACGCAGCAGCATTTGGACGGCAGCGGCTTGCATCAGGTCATATGCCATGCGCCAGTCCCAGGCACCGCCGGCATCGCTGCCATGAAACGTCTCGCGCATAATGCGCGCCAGCGCTGAGCTGCGCAGGGGCTGGTGATCGATCTCCGTGCCGATCTGCGCCAGCGCAGAGGCGAGGTTAGCGTCGGAGATTGAGAGAGCCGGATTTGCCGGTTTGGGCTTGGTCATGGGGATTTCCTTTGGATCTGGGTCTGAGTTCCAAAGGACAAAAAGCCCGCTTTTGCTTTTCAGGGTGACGGGCCCGAAAGCTATTAACAAGGGCGGGCCGTCAACGCGGTCCGCCTTCCTCAGCAACAAAGAGAAAGCCACGCAGCAAAACCGCCGAACTTGTTGATCAATAGAGCCGACATTGAGGCAGCGCGCGGCGATCGACCGCTAGGAGCCCAGACTCACCGATGCTGCGGGGCGCGCGAATGTCGGCTTTCGTCCGGCGCGTCGCACCATGATGGAGTTAGTCAGCTTCCACCAAGTCACTCCGGGCATCGCGGATGATCATCCACGACGAATGCAGGAAAAGCCCCGCGATCGCGAACGCGACGATCAGGTCGGGCCATGCACTGCCAAGCCACGCGACCAGCCCGGCGGCGATGACCACGGCGAGGTTGCCGATGGCGTCGTTGCGAGAGAACAGCCAGACGGCTCGCATATTGGCATCACCCTTGCGGTGCTTTAGCAGCGGCAGCACCGCGAGGATGTTTACGATCAGCGCACCTACCGCGAAGGCTCCCATCAACCCGGCTTCTGGCGTGGTCTGGTTGAGGACACGCCAGAGCGTGCTGCCGACAACGCCAAGGCCCAGAAGGCCCAGAAACACGCCTTGGATCATCGCCGACCGCGCCCGCCATGTCAGGCTCCAGCCGATGGCGAGCAGGCCCAGAAACGTGATCGCACCATCGCCCAGAAAATCGAGCGCGTCTGCCTTCAGCGCCTGCGAACCGGACAGGAACCCGCCGAACATTTCGACCACGCCGTATCCGAGATTGAGCGCGACCACGATCCAGAGCGCGCGGCGATAGCTCGGGTCCTTGTAGGCCGGATCGGACGATGTATCGCCGTCCTCGATCTTCTCGAAACCGTAGCCGGTCGCGTCGAGCGCGGGCCGCACTTTCGGCAGATCGCCGTCCGCGATCCGCAATGTCATGATGTGGGTGGCGGCGGACACTTTCACGTCGCCTTCGGCCACGCCCGCAGACCGGGCCGCGCGCTCGATCTCGGCGGCATCTTTCGCGCAGTCCATGCCTTGCACCCGCATTCGGATCGGGGAGGAGGCTGTCGCCAACTTGCTGTTATCGGGCTGGCTCATGTGCGATCCTTTTTGTGGTGGCGGGCGAAAAGGTACGCTGCTAACGTATCAGTGGATAATGATATGACAGCGCAAAACATTCAAGACGATCTTTCGGCACCCGATACACTGGAACTGCGGGCAAAGCTCTTCCGGGGCCTAAGCGATCCCAGCCGTCTGACGATCCTCGATGCGCTGGTGTCGGACGAACGCAACGTGCAGGAAATCGTCGGGCATACGGGTTTGGGTCAGCCCAACGTCTCGAACCATCTGCGCTGTCTGCTGGAATGCGGGCTGGTCAGTCGCCGCAGCAAAGGCCGCTTCGTTCGGTATCGTCTGGCGGACAGGCGGGTCGCCGATCTCATCCGTGATGCAGATCAGCTACTTGCCTCGACAGCCAACGGAGTTGATGCCTGCCAAAGCTATACGGACTAACCGGCGCGACCTGCTGCAATGTCCTATCGGTGCGCCAAACCTGAAGCAGCCATCTGCGCATCCGCAGCGAATGCACCCTTTGTCCCGCATCTTACCAGTTCGTACACGACGCAGCGAACGGCAGGTGTACGGATATGGTGGGACTTCTGAGAATTTCATCGTACCAGCCATCTTGCACACCAATATCGCCCATTTCACTCGGCTCAAAGGTGACGGGAGATTGTAACGAAGACCCCCCCTTATAGACAGCCTAAATGTAAGTGACCTACCCCCCTCTGGCATTCGACCGCACTTACCGATCGGGCACCGCTTCAAGGGAAGTTTCGAACCGCTTGCCCGCCGCTGCAGCTTCTTTCAAGAGCACGTCGAAATTGTCAGGTGGATTGCTATCTTCCAACATCCCTTTGAACGTCGCATAGGCATCCGTCTTGCTGCCGTAGGCGCGCAGGGTCTTGTCGTCGTTCACCCAGGCCACCACGATGACCTTCGCATCGCTGTTGAACCGATAGAACAGCCGATACTGCTGGAAGAATTTCGCCCGGAACCAGTGCTTGCGGTGATCGCCGAGTGTGCCGCCTTGCCGGAAGGCGGCGGCACCCGGATCTGCCGGTATGGCCTCGGTGACCAGCTTGAAGATGGCGGCCAGCCGTTTCGTCGGGTTTTTCTTGCGCCAGGTCTTAGGATCGCGTGCCTTACGCGCCTCGACCACTTCAATCAGCCCTTCGAACTGATCCAGAAAGAGCGGATGCGCATAAATCGACCATCCGTTTACGACAAGGGGCGCCCCTGCGGGCACGCTATCGCCGCTCATTCATCCTCGAGCGATAGCGGCGCATCGAGATCGACGTCAACGTCTCCGACCAGTGCTGCCAGACGGTCATGCAAAGCCCCATCGAACGCCCGAATGCGGTCCGGATGCGCCTTGATATCGGCCTCGACAAAATCGAGAAAGGCTCCGAGCACGGGATCTTCCTCGTCGCTGCGCACGGGCTCGATATAGACCCTGCCACTCGGCTCGGTGCAGTAGCGAATCTGGTCGCCCTTGCCCAGCTTGAGCTGTTTGCGCACACCCGCCGGCACGGTCGTCTGATACCGATCCGTGAGTTTCGAGACATCTTGTGCGAGGGCTGTCATGGCAGTCTCCTGAAGAAAAGGTTCTTTGCTGCCCGCGATAGGTAATGCATTTGCATTGCCTTGTCAAGACAAGCCGCAGCATCTGCTGTCGCCGGGCAGGTCGATGAACCGTCCGGCGCAGGACCTAATTTCGCCCCGCCAGGAACTCCGCCAGCACCGGGCTAGCCGCACCTTTCGCGGAGCTGAGCAGCTCCGAGCCCGCAAGCGAGGCCTTCGACAGGCGTACGAGCCCACCAGTTTCCTCGATGCGGTAGCAGCGGCGCTTTTGCCTCCCGCGCCTGTAGTGGGTCGCGGTGACAATCTGGCAGGTACTGCCATCGGTGAGCGTCACAGGTGCTGCGAGCTTGATCTTGTCGCCTTCCTCGTAGTCCGGGATCGCAGCCCAATCCCGGCAGCGCTGTCGCCAGGCATGAGCATAGCTGTCTGGGTCTTTCAGCTCGGACAGCAGGGCCAATAGGCTCAGTGGCGCGCGGGATTCGACCGGTCCCGCGCTTTCCTCCATGTCCTTGTAGCCCCAGCAGCCGTCATCGTATCGGGTGAGGAAGACAGCCCCGAACGTGATGGAGCCATCCGCATCGGTCATATAGGTCGCGTCTTCGACAGCGGTGCCGTCGAGATTGGTGACCCTTGCCGCCGCGTACCAAGTCAAACCAACCTTGCAGGCTTTGACCAGTTCAGTTTTGCGCGTGTCGCCCTCGAAGGTGCAGAGCCGTGTAATTTCCGCCTTCTCATCCGCGTAGGATTTGATACGGCGGTCGGTGTAGAAAAGCCATCCCACTATGCCGCCCTCCGATCATCGAGTTCCATCAGCGCATCGAGAGGCACGCGGTAGGGCTGCATGGCGTCGAAATCCTCGCAATTGCCGCAGTTCTGCACGATCGCGAAGGTGTCGCAGGCATCCTTGAGAATGACCCGGAAGGTGCCGCCGAGGCCCGAGGGCACCTCGTAGGTCCCGCCGATGAGATAGTCCGAGGCCCGGCGTTTGAGGACGCAGATGCTGTGGCCATCGGTGGCGAGCCGGATCGCACCCCGCCCCCGGTCGATGAGCACCTGCACGTCATCCAGGATGTCGGTGTAGAACTGGCCGGTCAGATCGCGAAACGCCATGCGGCGCTGCGCCATCCAGTCGGTATCCCGAAACGGGTTCATGCCGTCGGCAAAGGCGAAGGAGGGATCGGCCTGTTCGGTGGTGACGATACGGGTGGTCGTGCCATCGATGCCGTTCGAGCGCAGATGCACACCATTGCCGACGATGAGGATCAGGGCCGGCCTGTCCACGGGCCCGTTCCAGTTGGGCAGGAAGGTCTTGCAGGCACGCGCATGTGCGATTTGCGCCGCGACAGCGGACGCAGAGAACTTGAGAATAGCCATGGGGATGTCTTTCCGTTGGGTGTGGGAGGGTCGACCCGCGCGGGTGGCATGATCCACGCGCGGGTCGCGTGATGGCTCAGGCCGCTTGCGCGATCTCGCTCTCAGGCTCGGGGGTTTCCGCAGTGGGTTCCGCCTCGTCAAAGGCGATACCGGCGGTCTGCATCATCGGCGGGCACCAGGCGGCCACGGCAGCGCGCTGCGCGTCCGTGAGTGTGGCGAAGGGTTCGGCGAAGAGCTTGTCGCAGAAGGCGACGACCTCTTTCTTGCTCGACGAGGCCAGCGTCACAGCCTCCTGGGCGAGACCCAGATCCTCGCCGAGGATCTTCAGAAGCCAAGCCTTTTTAAAGCGATTGAAGAGCGCCGCATTCGGCGTCCAATGCGCGCGGATATCGGGCATGATCTCGATTTCGAAATCATGCATCAGACTGTCACGCTGGCGGTCACGCGCGAAGCAGGACTGCGTGGTGCTGGCCGTGGCATAGGCGACGAGCTTGGCCTTCTCGCCTGCCTCCAGCGCGCGAAACGCCGCGAACTGATCGGCGGGCACGCGGGTGTCATCGAGCCAGGAGAGGTCAAGCGCATCATGCGCCGCCGCCACCTGCTCGAGCGAGGTCTCGTCGATCTCGTCCATCTTGGCATGGCTGCGGTATTCCTTGCGGGCATCGATCTTGATCGCCTGCGTGACACTCATGCCGCTGGCCAGAACGTCGCTCACCAGCTTGAAGAGCGTCAGATCGAGCGTGGCCTCCGGATGCAGCGCCATCGCGGCGCCAAGGGCCATAGCTCGCTCGGTCTTGAGGTCCTCAGCCAGTGAGGCTGGATAAGTGATTTCGCCCGGGTCCGGGGCCTCCTCCCCGGTCGGGCTAGCCGAGGAGCCGCGCGCGCCCTCCTCTTTGATGGTGACTTCCGGGCGGACGAGACCAACATGGAGCGTGATCTGCCCACCCTGCCACGAGGCGATCACCCCAGACCGTGCGAGGTTCTCGGCGCTGTAGGCCTCCTGCAGATCGCGCGCTTCCTCTTCCAGAGCGTCGACGCGGTCGTAAAGGGCATTGTAGGCACCGTCCTCGAGTCCCTCGTCCTCCATCTCGAGCTGCAATTTCTCAAGCTCGGCGGTGATCTCATCGATGCGCTTCTGGGCAGCCTCATCCGGCTCGATCGGGCCGGGATAGACGCGGCCATAGTCGGCCATGGTCGCGTAGTCATAGCGCACCATCGCATCGGCCCAGGCAAAGCCCAGCTTTATGCGGGCCTCTTCGGCAGCGGCGCCGAGCTTTTCGAGCAGGATGGTCTCGACCAGCGCCGCATCCTCGAGCACGGAATGCTCTTCCAGAAGGTCAGCCGCGACTGCGCCGCCACGCGCCTCGTACTCCGCGCGCACGAAAGCCCCGATATCATCGCTGACCTGCACCCCGCGGGATTTGAGCGCCTGTCGAACGGTATAGGCCTGCAGATAGCCGCCGTCTTTCGTGAGCGCCTCGTAGACCTCACGCTGCGCCTCCTGGCTCGGGTGCTCGGCGAAGGCTTTCATCGTGTCGAGCGTGATCACCTTGCCCCGAGCCGCGGCGCGGATGTCGGGGTGGATCAGGCCATAGCGCAACCGGCCTTTCACGGCCGCCACCGTGGTGCCGAAGGTCTTTGCGATCGTCTCGGGCGTCTGGCCGTCGACCTCCATCATCCGAGCGAAGGCCTCGAACTCGTCGATGGCATTCATCGGTGCCTGGGTGATGTTCTCGGCGAGCGACAGTGCCGTGGTGACGTCGCAGTCTTCCGGCACAAGGCGGCAGTCCACCTTGGTCTTCGCCGTGAACCCCTCGGCGGCCTTGTCGGCAACCAGCTCCTTTAGCGCGGCATGGCGCCGTCCGCCGGCGAGGACAGCATATTTGCCGTCAAGCTTCTGGACCAGGAGCGGCTGGAGCAGGCCCAGCACAGCGATGCTGGCCTTCAGATGCGCGATGTTCTCGGGGTCATAAGTTTCCGGCGCGTTGCTGCGCACATTGGCAGGATGCGGGACCAGATCGCCGATGGCGACGATGAGAGGGGCAAAGCTTGTGGTCATGGGATATCCTTCCAGGTGGGTGAGGTGTGGCCCGCGCGCTCACGCGCGTGACCAATCCCCGGCTTCAGGGATCACCTCGACAAAAGGCCCACTTTCCCTTTGAGGGGTCAGTGGGCCTTCATCGTCTCAGATGTCAGGGGGGAGGAGTCCCCTGCCCTACCAGTCGCGCGCCAGCATGATGGTCAGCACGCGCATGGTGGTGGCGGGATTGTCCGGGGTCTCAGCCCCGTAGCGGAAATCCGAAACTGCCTCATAGAGATCGATTTTCCAGAACACGGTCTCGCTCCGGATCTCGACCGCCCCGAAATCGTGCCATCCCTCGGGATCATTCTCAGGCTCGAACGTGGCAAACTCACCGGTGGCCTTCACCGCCTCGGCCATGAAGCCATCGCCGGCCTCCATGAGCGAACGGGTCACATGCATGTGGCCTTGGATGGGCTGCGCGGGCGGCACTCCGAGGCATGCGAGCTTGCGAAACGCATCGTTCTGCGCCGCGATCACGGTCGGATCCGGACGGTCTGGCAGGGGTTGAACGGTCATGGACATGAGAATCTCCTTTGAGAAGTTGAAACACCCTTCTCAAAGCCTGCTTTTTCTTTTCCGCCTGGCGGATGAATTGAGGTCTAAGGCGCCTTGCCCGAAAAGCCCTCTGGCTCTGTGGTTCGGGTTGGGGATGGTTTCGATCCAGCCACCCTGTTCCTTGATGCTCTCGAGCGCTGCCGAGAGCGGATAAGCGCCCTCGGCAGCGCTCCACCAATAGGCACCGCGCTTGAAGGTGATGATCTTGCGGCGGCCGTCGTTGAAGCAGGCCACCCGCAGCGTCTTGGGTTCCTTACGTGACATGCGAGTCTCCGTTCTGTGTGTGGTCAGGCGGCCTCGGCACTGCGCCCTGCCCTGCCTGCCTCCGACCTAGCGATCAGATAGTCGCAAGCGCGCTGCGCGTCAGCGGCGTGCTTGAAGATCGCGCCCTTGTCCGACCGAAGAACGCGCAACCAGTTGTGGAGATAGGCGGCATTCATCTCGAGCCTATGCGCCGTGAAGCCGAGCGTCTGACCCAGGAACACCGAGGTCAATTCCGCGACGATCTCCTCGCGCGCATAGGACGTGTTGCCGAACTTCGAGAACCCGAAATCACGGTTCAGTCGATGGGGGGCTTTCGTGGCATGGGCCAGCTCATGGGCCCAGACCCCGTAGAAATTGCGCGGGTCCTGAAACCGCGTGATGGACGGCATGTAAACCTTGTCCACGGGCGGCAAATAGTACGCCTCCGTGCCCGTGAAGACGGTTGTGATGTCGATGGCATCGAAAAACGCCTGCATGTGCGGGATGGGCTCGGACGGCGGATGCTCGGGCACGGGCTCCGGGTCAGGGTAGAAGCTGTCGGGCAAGCCCTCGATCTGGCAGGCATTGAACACACGGTAGGATTTCTGGAAGCGGAAGATACGGGCTTCCTCGGAGTGATCATCCCCGTCGCTGCGGTCATGATCATCTGCGCCCGCGTCTTTCCGGCTTTGGCCGTAATAGACGACGACAGAGGACTTTTCGCCCTTGCGAACCTTTGCATCCAAGGCATTGGCTTGCGGCAACGTCATCCAGAAGGGAGAGCTGTGGCCCGCCATCACGGTCCGCATCGTCAGCAGAAAGTTGTTCACTCCCTGATAGGGTTCACCGCCCACGCGCAGGGGACGAGAGCTGCCACCTGCGGTCCATGGCTTGCGCCACGGCAGGACGCCGCGCTCGATGATGCGGATGATTTCGTTTGTGATGACCTCGGAGGCATCGAATTTGGGCGTGCGGGATGGTAATCCCCCCATTTTTAATGGGGTGCAGCCGTAGAACTTACGCGGCCATTTTCAGTTTCTGTGCGGGTGTGATGCCGCCGATGCCCATGTTCGGGCGGTCGTTGTTGTAAGTCCAGAGCCATTGCGTGGCGAAGTCTTGGGCCTCCTCGATGTTTTCGATGATGTGTTGGTCCAGCCATTCATTCCTGACGGTGCGGTTGTAACGTTCGATGTAGGCGTTCTGCTGGGGCTGTCCTGGTTGGATGTGCTGGAGGGTAACACCTTGTTTCTCAGCCCATTCCAGCAGCTTGATGCTGATGTATTCAGGGCCATTATCGACCCGGATCGTGCCGGGCTTGCCACGCCATTCGATGATGCGATCGAGGCTCCGGATCACGCGTTCAGCAGGCAATGAAAAGTCGACCTCAATGCCAAGCCCTTCGCGGTTGAAGTCGTCCAGCACGTTCAGCAGTCGAAACTGACGACCGTCGCTCAGCCTGTCGGCCATAAAGTCCATCGACCAGGTCATGTTGGGGGCCTCGGGTACCGCCAGCGCGTCGGGTTTATCCCGCTTTAGCCGTTTGCGGGGCTTAATCCGCAGGTTCAGTTCCAGCGCGCAATAGATGCGATAGACCCGCTTATGGTTCCACGGATGACCTTTGACGTTGCGCAGGTGCAGATAGCAAAGTCCGAAGCCCCAAGTCTTCCTCGTATCCGTCAGCCCGACAAGCAAATCGGCAATCTGTTCGTTCTCATCGCTCAGAAGCGGGCTGTAGCGATAGCAGGTCTCGCTAACCCCAAAGGTGCGGCACGCCACGGCGACACTGACCCCGCGTCGCTCTACCGCCGTTGCGGCCATCTCTCGTCGCTGAGATGGCCCAGTCACTTTTTTCCAAGGGCTTCCTTCAGCAACTCGTTCTGCATGCTCAACTCTGCGAACATCTTCTTCAGGCGTCGGTTCTCGTCTTCAAGCGCCTTGGTCTGCGCGATCATTGAAGCATCCATCCCGCCATACTTCGCCCGCCATTTGTAAAAGGACGCTGTGCTCATACCATGTTCGCGGCAAAGCTCGGCCACAGGAACACCGCCTTCGGCCTGGCGCAGGATCGCAAGGATCTGCGGCTCACTGTATCTCGTCATCTTCATCTGAATCTCCTCATGCATCTTGCCGAGAAAATTCTACTTCCGCAGCCCCTTACTTTCGGGGGGGATTACCGGATCGGGCCATGGCTGGCCTCCTTTCGAGTGTTGATGAGAGGGAGTGGTGATCAGGTTGACTGACGGGGGCGTGGATCGTTGGCGATCCTGCCACCGAGGGCTTCGACCATGTCGATGTAGGCGGTCAGCGAGACGGACCTGCCAAGGCCGCAAGGTTCAGGGTCGATCGATCCGTCCCGCGCCACCCGCGGCAGGTTCGCGAAGGCGATGACATCGGTGACGGGTCGGATATCGATGAACGGGGTCCCTCGTGCGACCGCAAGAGTGGCCAGGGGAAAGCGCTCGATCGGCGCGAAGGTCGACACGGTGGTCCAACCAAGATGGAGGAATGTCCCGCCCTCTCCGCAGATCACGTGCGCGTTTGGCAATGACGCCGCCTGCTTCAGATAGCCGAGATCACGCAGGACGGTCTGGCGTTCGAGCCGCTGTGCCAGCGCCGTCTGGCCAGTTCGGCGTAGTTCCTTGTGTCGCCACCACGAGGCAGCGGTCGCGCGCAACACGCGCAAGACACCTGTTTGCATCGGAATGCCCTTCATCAGGAAAGACAGACCGAAATCCGGCCCGGACCCATCTGAGGGACCCCAAAGGCCCTCATCCGTCAGTCACAAAACCCGAAGGATACTTTCACTCTTTAGGGATCTGATGCCGGAGATTGTTAAATGCGAAGCCCATGAGAACGCAGGATTCTGCACTTTCCGGCATCAGACCCCAATGAGGAACAGGATCAGGCCCGTACACCCTCTTTCGGGCACCCCCAAAGGCCTGACCTTCCCCGGCCCTCCTCTTCCTCTCAAATCCCATGATTTCCGCAGGTGGCTTGATTTTGTTCCTGTTATGTTCTATTTTAAGAACCACGCTAAGAAGGGGGTCCCCGATGGAAAGCACCGCTTACGCCCTGCCCGCGACGCCCAAGCAGATCGCCTATGCGCGCGCGCTGGCCTTGCGCAACCAGACGCTTTTGCCGTGGGAGGTTCAGCAAGATCGGCGGTCCCTGAGCGCCTGGATCGACGCACAAGCCAAGTTGAACCCGGGCGCGCAGGACAGCCGCCCGACATCGAAGCAGGTCGCCTTCGCCGAGCGTCTCGCCCGGATCAAACGCCGCGCCGTCCCGGATGAGTGTTTCCGCGACAAGGGGCTGATGTCAAAATGGATCGATGGGAACAAATGAAGCTGGGTAGCCCCTGCGGTGATTGAGACTACTTCAGCCGATCAACAATCGATGCCCCGCCCGACCTGGCAAGCGCGATCAGGCTGGACTGGATTTTGGATGTGAAGACGGAACTGAACGTGCCGAAGGGCGTGCGGTCCTCCCAGACATAGGACCGCTCCAGAATATCGGTGTTGATCTCGTCCAGCATGACCCATTTGCGGACATGGGTCTCCAACCCCACACGCTGCGACTCGATCTGTGGCACCTCAATGCACTTGCGCGAGGGCAAGGGCGGTTGCGTCGTGATCGGCAGGATGAACACCACGGTCTCGTTATCGGACTTGGCGACAGTGACTGCGATACAAACAGGCCGCGTCTTGCGGCCTGCAGTCTCGCCCGCCAGCTGCTCGCGTTTCCAAAGGAATGGATAGCGGAAAACTTCTCCAGCACTCGGCTTAGTCATCCGCCTGCGTAAAGTCCCGTTCGAGCCCTTCAATCATCAGCGCCTTGAGATCCTCTGGCATCTCGTCGATCATGTGAGCTTGTTGCGTGGCTCCCCGCGCGAGCTGCTGGTACTGGTCCATGCTCATCAGCACGAATTTCGGCTTGCGGTGCTTGGTGATCGCAATCGGCGACCGAATGGCCGCGTCGAACAGGTCACTGGTGTGCCGCGTCAGGTCGGCAGCCTTGAACTCGGGAAGCTCTTGCATGATCTGGGTCTCCATTTGTGCGGAATATACATACATTCTGGATATTCTGCAAGAGATGGATTGAGCCCTTCCATGTGTCATCCGAACCGCCGCACGGTCTCAGTGTAGGTGTACGGGACCGTTGCATTATTGGGCATGTGCGGACAGGTTTGGCTCTTTGAGGTTGTACATGACGCGCCCTTCACCGTTCAAACATCACCGCTTTCTGCGTGAGATCATCCTGTGTGCTGTGCGGTGGCACCTGCGTTTCCCACTATCCTATCAGGATGTGGTCGATCTTCTGGCAGAACGCGATTTCACCGTTGACCGGTCGATCATCTATCGCTGGGTTCAGAAGTTCGGTCTCGCATTGACCAAGCGCACTGAGAAGCACTTGCGCCGGGCGAGTGTCGACTGGTTTGTGGACGAGACCTACGTCCGTGTCGGTGGCAAGTGGCGCTATCTCTGGCGCGGCATCGATGCCAACGGCCAGATGGTCGACTTCCGCCTCACCGCGCGCCGCGATGCAAAGGCTGCAAGTGACTTTCTGAACATGGCTATCGAGCGTGTTCGGCTGCACCGGCCTGTTACGATAGTGACGGACACGGCGGACAGCTATCGACGTGTCATACGTGAGATAAATCAACGTTATGATCCTCACTTTGACAGCATCCGGCATATTGATCGAGAGCGATCACGCGGCCATGAAACGGCTGCTCGGATACCGGCAGAGCTTTCGATCCTTGCGAACGGCTAAGGCGACACTCAGCGGCATTGAGACAATCCGGACCATCAAACGAGGTCACATCCATCAGCTGTTCGAGGACGCCGCATGATAGATGTTCTGCCCCAGCCAAAAACACGCCTCTGCCGAGTAATGCAACAGTCCCATGATGCGTGCTATGTATAGGCAAAGGTTCGTGTCAGACTGTATATGGATCAGTCCGCCCTGCCCGATCTCTTCTGGACGCAATGAAATATGTGCGGCTGGCAACGGCAAGACCTGGCGGCTTTGCTATCGTTGATTGGAATATTGTCCGCGGACAATTGTGAAATCAAGCTGCATGATTTTTCGCCAAAGCCAGACGTCGGATTAGCTTCTCTGGGCTAAAACCGTCACTTTTTGATCCAGTGGTTATTGTCCGAAAATAGGCACCGACTGCTTTGATCTTGTCGTGGAATTGCATTATTGCCCAAACGGTTGCTGCAGCTCGTAACGCACCAAGGCGCTCATGTGCTGCTTCGTAGTTTTGGGTTGTGATCCCTATCATCGGGGCGAGTGTTCGTGCGTGAGCAACAACATCATGAACAGTAACTATCTTTCTCAGTGAAAATTCTGCTGCTTCTGGACAGGCAGACAGTAGTTCGGGGATAGTGATTGGAGCTTCTGATACCCTGAGAGTCGTTTGTTTTTTTAGAGAGATGCTCACTTTATCAATATGTTCTTTACTTGACCTATGATGATGCCGGACAAATTGACCGTCACTGGCGGTCATAGTTGTTGTTGAAATCGGACTTTCATTATCTGCTGACTCGGCATCAACCACTGAGATTGGCAGGTTTGAGAGGATTTGTTCACAGTCTTTGAGCGACAATTTCCGACGTAGGACACGAAAGATGTCCAGGGCGATCTCATCGTTTGGGTTGTCGGTCAGACTTGCATTGGCTGCTGCGCGAATTTTGGCGCGCAGATAGTCAATTTGCTCCCGTTCCTTCATGACCTCAGCTGCCATTGAAGCAATCTCATGCAAGCGATCAAAGAGTGGTGAGAGGTCGAAGCCAAACCGAAGGGCCTTGCCCTCGTGTCTGTTGTGCTTTGTGAAGCGCTTTCGATTTGGGCTGTCACGACGCACCAGTAGGCCAATATCCTGCAATGTTGCCGCGTGACGTCTGATTGTTCTGTCTGAAATGCCGTTGCGTCGAAATGTGAGTGTTGCATTCGATGCAAACACTGTGTGGTGATTGCGCTTTGGTGCCAGGCACGAAAGCATCGCATCTAAGGTCGATATCACAGATGCGCTGAGACCAAGACGAGGCGCTGCGTTGCGGAGCGTTGCTACGACGATGTGACGCTCTGGAATGGAATTGTCCGCGGACAATATTTCACTGGTCCGCAGCCCAGTGGGTGCAGTTGCTTGTGTAAATGCCATTTTTTTTCACGACAACCGATGTGAAAGGCACCAATATCTCTGAAAATCAGAAAAAAGGCCGCAAATCTTCGTCAACCGAATCGGTTGTTGTTGACTGGCGCGGAGAAGCTGGTAAATCTGAAAGTGCAAAGAACAGATTGGGCTCTCCTAGGGAAACCTTGGGGGGCTCTTTCTTTTTTGGGTTGTTGGTCGTGCTCCTTTTTTAAAGTTCTACTGCTCGGTCGATATCAGTCAGGCTTTTGCTCTGACTGCCAGGCCTCATAGAGGCGTGTAAGCTCAGCTTCTGCGTTGTTGCGCATCCACTGAGCAAATTGTGGGGCATCAGACTTTGACAGCTTAAATGTCAAAGCACGTGCCGTTTCTTTTACCTCGGCCAAAGTCGTCCCATCGCTAAGCTTGATGGAAAGAGTCGGGGAGGGAGCTAGTTTGCCAGCTGCCTTAGGTTTGAGCGCCTGAGTAATGGCGTCACTGATCATGCTAAAGCGGTCGTCGGAGCTTTTGGTGGCATCAAGCTGAAGCGCCGCGGTGATCTGTTCAAGATCGACGCCTTCGTTGCGCGATTGGTCCGCGAGTTCTTCCCAACGCCTGCGTCCAATGCCATGAGCGGCCCCGATCTGCTCAATGACTGGCTTTGGAATGGACCGCGCGACTTTGGTCATGCGGGATAGCATTGGTTTGTCGACTGCCAAGGCATCAAGGATGATGGCCTGTTCGTAGCCACTTGTGGCCAGTTCAGCCGCAAAGAGGGCCTTTTCAATGAAGCTGGGGTCCAAGCGCTGAGTGTTCTCTTGTCCCTGGGCGAGAATAGCCTCTTCGTCAGAAAGAGACCTGACAAGTGCTTTCGCGGGGATGCCGAGCGATCGCAAGGCCTGCAATCTGCGGCGGCCATAGACGATCCTATAGTGCCCGGGTTTGTGCGCGATGGGGCGCACCATAATCGGTACTTGTTGGCCGTGGCCCTTGATGCTCTCAGCTAGCGCTACAACATCGGCATCGGTGAAAGTGAGACGGTCCTTTGGGCCGTTCTCTTCAATGACATCAACGGAGATTTCCCTCACCGCATTGCTAGCGACATCTTTCAAAGTGGATTTCACGCCGCTCATCGCACCAGTATTCGGGAAACGTGCCTTTTGCTCTGATGCCGAGACCGCAGTCTTGGCTACATCAGGCGGGGGAGGGGGCTGGAACAGGTTTCTACGGGCCATTAGCTAGTTTCCCTTCCCCAAGCTTGCTGAATCGTCTTTTCAAACTCATCCGCGACGCCGTTAAAAGACTCCAATATGCGAGTTAGAGTTTTTTTCACGACCTGAGAGGGGTCCAACTCATAGATTGTTTGCTGCGTCATCCCAGCATCGGAGATCGCGGTGGATTTTAACATCGGTGTGGTCAACACTTGATCCAAGAGAATAGATCTCAAGAAACCCGCCATTTGCGACTGGGGTACGTCTGTTGGTTCATATCGAGCTATCAAAAACTTAAGGAAGTTCCAGTCGATAGGTCCCGCGGCCTCCTCAAGAGTTTGTACAGTTTCTCCAGCCATTTCAAGGAATTGCGCCATCGATGCAACATCCAACATGCTGGGAACGACGGTGATCAGAAGGCCGGTAGACGCCAGCAAGGCTGTCATCGTTGTGAAGCCAAGTTGAGGCGGGCAATCGATGATGACAAGATCGTAGTCTGCTTCAATTTCGTCGAGAGCGATCGCAAGGCGCTGCGTGAATGGTGGATCGATCTTGTGTTGAAGCGCATAGGCCGTTTCGGTCTCGTACTCGGACAGCAAGAGACCTGCCGGAGCGAGATCAAGGTTGTGGAAATAGGTCTTTCGGATGACTTGGCTTAACGGAACCGGGTCTTCATATTTGAGAGCGTCGTAAACTGTGCCGCTTTCAGCAAATTCAATCTCAGGACGGTATCCGAACATAGTGGTCAAGCTGGCTTGCGGATCCATGTCGATCGCAAGAACTCTATAGCCCCGCAAGGCGTAGCGTTGGGCCAAGTGGATCGCACTGGTCGTTTTGCTGGACCCGCCTTTGAAGTTGACAATGGAAATCACTTGAAGGGCGTCGTTCTCGCGGCGTCCGGGACGATATGTCTCACCATTTCGACCAGTCTTCGCCATCACATGTCGGATTTGATCAATCTCTTGCGCGGTGTAGAGCCTGCGACCTCTGGAATCCGTCTCTACATCGGGGAAATCTCCTTCCTGGTGGCGTGTCCTGAGGTTGGACATGCTGATGCCAGTTAGCTCTGACACCTCAGCAGGGTGAAACTTGCGCAGTGCTTTTCTACTATCCGGCTGGAAGCTATTGCGCATATGATTGTTGAGCGCCTCGGAGAGGCGGGCAGCGTTCGACGCAATAGATGCTGCGATGGAGCTGGTTTGCGCGATATTTGCGTTGGAATTCATACTGCCCTCACGACCTCTTAGTGGGTCATATGTGTTTCGTCGCTAAAAGGCGTGATTTACGTCAGCTTGCGACAATTGAACTCATGACACGCAACTTATCCCCAGGCAACAATTTTTTGGCCCTGTCGGTGACGGGGGGCCTTTGTGTTCAGCATTGGATGGTGAAAACGTCTTATTAACCTGTTGAAAAAACACATTTTACCAAGAATTCCGTATACTCAGCAAGATGTAGTAGAATTTTGTCAAATGATCACAACTGATAGCAGCTTGGTCTTGATCTCGAATCGGTTGAATTTCAGGAATGTTTTGAAGACCCTTGTGACGACCAGAAAGTCGAGATGCTCTTCCAGGACGACTTGTAACGGGTTTTGACAGCGCTTCTAAAAGAGATGGCAGTCCAAATTACGCGCACCTTACATGCGCGAAAGTTGGACTTTTCGTCCCTCCGAGAAGAGCTCGACATGCCTCTCGAGCATTATTTCTACTCAAAGTTTACTTCTCAGCGTGTGGTGCGCGTCAACACCTATTGGTGTTGTCTTTTATGTTAGGGCAGGGGGATCCGAGCCGTGGGTGAAGTTGGGAGATAGCCCAGCAAAACTAAGTGAATATGCTGCTTGTCGTTAAGAAACGTTCGCAGCCTAAAGTTAAAGCCCTGCTGCCTTGGTCGAGATTGCCAACTTGCTGGCGCTCCTGTAGCGGTCTAGCAATCCGCTATGAATGCACCGTCCGATATGCCTCGCCTGAAAGGCTACCGTTTCCCTCGCCAGATCATCGCCTACGCGGTATGGGCCTATCACCGTTTTGCGCTGAGCACTGGCGACGTGGAAGACCTGCTTGCTGAGCGGGGTGTAACCGTCAGTCGGGAAACCGTGCGCAAATGGGTGAAACGGTTTGGTCGGCATTTCGCACATTGCATCAAGCGTGACCGGCCAGCTGCGGCAGATAAATGGCATCTGGACGAAGTCGTTGTGCCAATCAACGGCGTGAAGATCTGGTTGTGGCGCGCCGTGGATGCCAACGGCGACGTTCTCGATATTCTGGTGCAACCACGGCGAAATGCCAGAGCGGCTAAGCGGTTTCTGAAGCAGTTAATCGCCCGATTTAGCCGGCCCCGCGTCATCATCACAGACAAATTGCGCAGCTATATCAAACCTATCCGGCAGCTAGCACCGGACGCCGATCATCGCGCCCACAAGGGCCTCAATAATCGGATCGAAGGTTCGTATCGACCGACCCGAAAGCGAGAGAAGCTCATGGGCCGGTTCAAGTCGCCAGGGCAGGCGCAACGCTTCCTTTCCGCCCACGACCAGATCAACACAATCTTCCGCCCCCGCCGATATCGCCTTTCCGCCGCTTCATACCGCCATGTCAGATCAGATGCTTTCGATCTGTGGCGGAGCTATGCCCTCGAAATGACCGCGTGATAAAAGCCGGACGGGGCTTCTGTGATCACTGCAGAATAAGTTGGCAATCCCGGGGAGGAAGATGTGCCACGGCCGTTGTGGACGGGGCGGCCGCTGCGATGTGCATTCCATGCAACAGGGCGGCATCGGGAGACGTCCGGCGGTCGAGAAAGATACCAAGGAAAATTGGAAACTCTGTTGAAACTGACCCAAACAAGAAATACCTTGGAACTCGCGCAGGCGCGCAGCGGGAAAAGCCAGCGCTGCGCTAAAGCGCTCTCAACAGCCCAATTCCCTGTTCGAGAGATATTGCCCGGATATCTTCTGCCACGGGGACGTCACGCTCTCCGGCGTAGATCAGCAGCTTCCGGTTCGCTTTGACGTCTTCTGCGCCGGTGTGGAAACCACGAGAAACCTTCGGCGCGGTCGTGCGCTTGATCTCGACGGCCCAGATGTCGCCACCCGGCAAACGCAGAACCAAATCAAGTTCGGCTCCGGCAGAGGTGCGATAGAAGAATGGTTCGGTGCCGGCGGGCGCCGCGGCAAGAAGGGTCTCGATGCAGAACCCCTCCCAACTGCCGCCGACGACAGGATGCCCGAGCAAGCCCTCGGTCGTACCAATACTCAACAGCGCATGCACGATCCCGCTGTCCCGCACATAGACTTTTGGCGATTTCACCAGGCGTTTGCCGACATTCTCATGCCAGGGCTGCAGCCGCCGCACCAGCATGAGATCGACGAGCAAGTCGAGGTAGCGTCCAATCGTTTGCCCCGATACTCCGAGCCCTTCAGCAAGGGCAGCAGCATTCAGCAGGCCGCCTTGCACATGCGCCAACATGGTCCAGAAGCGCCGCAAGGTTGCGGCCGGAATACGCGGCCCGAGGGCAGGGATGTCTCGTTCCAGATATGTGCGCAGGAAATCTAGACGCCAGTCCATGCTGGCCTGATCGCTGGCAGCCAAGAAACTGTCAGGAAAGCCACCACGCAACCAGAGCGCATTCAACTGATCAGCCCCAACCTCGGTAAGTTGCAGAGGGGGCATTTCGATATACCGGACCCTTCCAGCGAGGGACTCTGCCGATTGTTGCAGAAGAACATTGGAGGCTGACCCTAAAAGCAGAAACTGCCCCGTACGAAACCCGGCCCGCCTGCGCTGGTCGATCTGACCACGCAGGCTCTTGAAGAGGCCGGGCATCTGCTGCACTTCGTCGAGGATGACGAGTTTTCCCGTTTGTTCATCCAGATAGAGATCTGGTTCGGTCAGGATCTGCCGGTCCGCGTCACGTTCAAGATCTAGGTATACCGATGGTTGCTCCGGAGCGATGTCGAGAGCAAGCGTGGTCTTCCCAACCTGCCGGGGACCGAGGAGCACAACAGCGGCTTGGTTCGCAAGCGCGGATTGCACAAGTTGATGAGTTTGGCGCATATACATACCTTGCAATTACTCCATCATGTGGAAGATTTGCAAGGTTAAATTATTGTGCGGCTAACGTTCCGGCCCAATTTGTGAATTAGCCTGAAGTGACGAACAGGCTTTGCGCCAAAACTCACTCCAACAACCCAATTCGCTCCGCCCGTTCCAGCAGCATCCTCACGGACGACGGCTGCCAGCTCATGCGTCCACGCGGCGTGCGCTCACGCATGGATTCCAGCCGGTCACAGATCGCCTGCAGCGTCATGCCGGGATCTGCGCCTTTGATCGCGGCGACAATCGCAGGCAGGCGGTCGTCTGCTTCACGGCGTCCGGCACGGTCCAGCACCTTTGCGGGCAGGAACCCGTCACGCACATAGGCTTTCACGGCACGCAGCAAGCGACTCTGGGTCCAGTGGCGGTCGTGGGGCAGGGGGCCATTGATGATCCGCAGCACGTCTTCCCAAGCCATATCGGGGCGCAGGCGGCGCACATGGGGCACCCAGTCCTGCGCGGTTTCGTTCAAGCGCTCCATATAGCCGTCTTGCCGCGCGAGCCGCACCTTGCGGAGCGCCGCTGGATCGCCGGCGCGCAGGCCCGGGTTCCCGCCGATCCGGCCCTTACTACGGGCGCTCGCCAGCCCGGCCTTGGTGCGTTCGCGGATCAGAGCGCGTTCGAACTCGGCCGCTGCGCCCAACACCTGCAATGTGAACTTGCCTTGTGGAGAAGCCGTGTCGATCGGGTCTTGGAGAGAACGGAAGAAAGCCCCCTTGGCCTCCAGACGTTCGATCACCTCCAGCAAGTGCGACAAAGACCGCGCAAGCCGGTCTATCCGCACGACGACCAGCGTGTCGCCGTTCTGGACACGTTCGAGCACGCGCGCAAGCACTGGACGCGCGCGATTGCCGCCGGAGGCGTGTTCTTCGAAGATTTCGGCGCAGCCAGCAGATTGAAGGGCCTCAGACTGGGGCAGGGGGGTCTGATCCTCCGTGGAAACTTGCGCGTAGCCTATCAAGCGCATGAAATCGGGCCGTTTGCAATTTAAGGTATCGCGATTAAACGACCGATTAGTACTAAGTGAAGGAGCCGCTCTTGCCTCTTGGCAAACTTTGCCATAAGTTTGGTTTGAAAGGAGATCAGCATGGGCACCATGAATATTTCTTTGCCGGACCCGATGAAGAGCTGGGTCGAAGAACAGGCAAAATCAGGTCGGTATGCCAATTCCAGCGACTACGTTCGCGACCTGATCCGGCGTGATCGGGACCGTCGTGAAGCCATTGCTGAAATTCAATCCGCTGTCGACGTGGGCCTCGCAAGCGGGCCGGCGGTCCCGCTTGATCGCAGTACGTTCAAGTCCCGGATGCGCGCCAAATATGCCGGAGAATAGTCGTTGGGTCATTAGACCCGCGGCTGAAAAGGACCTGTCCGACATCTGGCACTACGGCGCAGACAACTGGGGCATTGAGCAAGCAGATCACTATTCGGATAGTCTATTTGCACTCTTCGACCTGCTTGCTGACTTTCCAGAGATGGCGCGTGAGCGCAGCGAGTTCACACCCCCGGTACGTATCCATCCTAGTGGAGCGCATCTGGTAATCTATCGTGTGGAAGGGCAGGGGGTTGCGATCATCCGCATATTGCATGTCCATCGGAACCTCACGGCCTATCTGCTCGACGGTTGACCGTCACAATCCCGCAGCCTTGGTCAGGTTCACCCGGAACCGGTCCCTGCGGCGCTGATAGCGGCGGGTCATTTCGGCTGAGGCATGGCCAAGCTGCTTCTGAACGTAACGTTCGTCGACCTCGGCAGAACTGGCCAGACCGGCTCGCAGACTGTGACCCGAAAACAGCGCCAGTCGGTCCTTTTCGGGCAGCTCTGATCGAATGCCAGCGTCGCGGATGGTACGCTTGATCAGCCGGGCGACGTGTTTGTCGTTTAGCCGTGCTTCCAGCGCCCGTTTGCCATCCCGCGAGGTGCCCACAAAGACTGGGCCAAAGTCGATCCTTGCAAAGTGCAGCCACTGCTCCAATGCGTGCACCGGGCAGGTCCGATCTTTGGAGCCGCGAGCAATCTCGACCTCGCGCCAACCGGTCTTGCCGCGCAGCGTCAGGATGGCGCCGGCCTCAAGGATATTGACCCAGCCGCCGCTATCGGGCGTATCATCCTTGCCGTGATCGAGACTGACGATTTCAGAGCGGCGCAAGCCTCCGGCAAAACCTATCAGCAGGATCGCCCGGTCACGTAACCCGCGCAGGTCGAAGGACAGGGTGGCGACCATGGCGAGAATGTCCTCGGCCAGGATCGCCTCTTTCTGGACCGGCGGGCGCGCATGTTTGCGCTTGATGCCTGCCAGTACCGTAGCGATGTGACGGTTCTTGCGATCAAGCGTAGAGCCGCGCTGTGCAAAGTTCCACGCCATGCCAGACAGACGTCGCTCGATGGATGAGACGGAGAGGGCAGGGGAGGCACCAGTAGCCGATGCCAGATCGGCAAGATAGAGCCCGATCAATTCGGGCGACGGCGGCAGGGCCTCCGCGCCCTTCATCCGGCACCAGCGTGTAAAATGCGCCCAGTCTTTCGCATAGGCTTTGAGCGTGTTCTCGGAGGCGGCGGCACGGGCGTAATCGCGTGCCGTCTCGACCAGCCTGTCAAGGCTGCCGGAGCCCGCTACAAAGGAGGGAAGGCTCAGGGCCTCGCTGGGCGGCGTATTGCTCTTGTTGCCCTCACTGCCGGAGGACCCGATTGGTGCGTTTGCACTCGATTTCCCGCTATTTTTTGCCATGCTGCTGAGCATATATAATCATGTCCGATAAGCAAACTTATTGGCATAGCTGCGGCCGACAAGGCGAGGCGCTTATAGTGCTATTTTCTGGAAGAAAGCGCCGTGATGACGTAAGCTTGAAGCATGACATTCACCCGGCACGCCCGGCATTGCCAAGTTGTTCAGCTTGCATGATCAGGCTATTTCAACGTCATGAAAATCCCAACCAGTATCCTGCGCCTAAAGGGCTTCCGGTTCCCTCGCGAAATCATCGCATACGCTGTTTGGGCTTGCCATCGCTTCGCAATGAGCACGGCCGACGTCGAAGACCTGCTGGCCGAGCGCGGTGTGATTGTAAGCCGGGAAGCGATCCGGTTGTGGGTCAATCGCTTTGGTCCACATTTCGCAAATTGCGTCCGGCGCGATCGTCCTCGCCCCAATGACAAATGGCATCTGGATGAGGTCGTTATCTCGATTCGAGGGAAGAAACATTGGCTGTGGCGTGCCATCGACGCGGAAGGGGACGTCCTCGACATTCTCGTGAAAACGCGACGAAACGCTAAAGCAGCCAAGCGGTTTCTCCAAAGGCTGATCAATCAGTTCGGCGAGCCGAGGGTCGTGATCACCGACAAGCTGCGCAGCTATGTCAAGCCGATCAAAACATTGGCACCGGACGCTGACCACCGCGCCCACAAGGGATTGAACAACGCCATCGAAGGATCACACAGGCCGACCCGGAAGCGAGAGAAGATATTCGGCCGGTTCAAGTCACATCGGCAGGCTCAGAGGTTTCTATCCGCTCACGATCAGATCAACCTGATTTTCCGTCCCCGCCGATTTCAACTCACCGCAAACTCATATCGCCACGCCCGAGCTGACGCGTTCAGCCTCTGGGCAGAATACACCATCTAGATGGTGGCGTAATTTACAGACCTGCAACACCCTACGACACGCGGCCAACAACTTAGCAATGCCCTTTGGGCGTGTCGTTTACGCCTGTCCTGTCAAAGCGGTTTTGTTTGCCAGCAGGAAATCCCGGACCGACTCCGCCTTCTGCCCGATCAGTTTTTCAACCTCATGCGAGGCAACATCAAGACTTTCCGTAGCAATGGCGACGTCGAAGGATGAGAAGACATCCGCGACGAACTCCGGCAGGCCGTTCTTGACCATAGCCTCGACAAGCGCATCGCGCGTGATCGAGACATAGGGGATCTTCTTTCCGGAAACTTTGGACAGGATCGCGGCGATCTCGGCATGGCCGACGGCCTCGGGTCCGGTGATGTCGCGCAGGGTCGATCCGGTCTCGGACAACAGGGCCGCGGCGGCAGCGCGGGCGCAATCTTCGCGCGTGACATAGCCTGCTTTGCCTTCGCCTGCTGCCGCGTATAGCGCCCCCGCATTGATTGCCTGCTGTCCGCTCTGCAACAAGAGATCGGCATAAAGGCAGTTGCGCAGGATCGTGTGCGGGATGCCGGTCTGCTTGATCAGCGCCTCGGTCTCACGGTGATCGGCGGCAAAGGTTATCGGGCTGCTTTCATCCGGGTTGGTGAGCGACGTATATACGATATGCGAAACACCGGCGTCCTGCGCGGCGGCGATCGCGTTACGGTGCGCGGCAAGCCGTTTGCCCGGCTCAAGGTCGTCCGTCGAGATGATCAGCAGCCGCCCGCCGCCGGCAAAGGCCGCACCAAGAGCGGCCGGGTCATTGAAATCGCCTGCCCTGACGTCGACCCCACGCCCCAGAAGGGCCGCGAGCTTTTCCGGCGTGCGGGTGATTGCAACAAGGGGCTCGGCCCCCTGCGCCAGCAGGTTCTCGATGACTTGACTGCCGAGTTGGCCGGAGGCACCGGTCACGATGAAGGGGCCTTTGATGTCAATTGACATGACTTTGTGTTCCTGTTCCAAGTTTCTGTTCAACCGAAGCGAAAGGCGCTTTCGATAGCGCCAAGAACGTGATCCTCCAGCGTCTTGCGACCGATATCGTCGCCCGCCGCACCCGCCACGACATGCAGCGGGATGAGATGCTCTTCGCGCGGATGGGCATCCCGGCCGCCGGGTGCGTCCGACCAGTGCGTCAGCCTGCGGTTGCGGTCCTCGGAATCGGGGCAGGTCGTCGCCTCGGTCAGCCAGGTGTCGAACGCGCCGCCAACGATGTCGCCCCGCGGCCCGCAGCGCAGGCTCCGCATCATCACGCCCATGTTGTGATAGGTGTTGCCGCTGCCGAGGATCAGCACGCCCTCGTCGCGAAGGGGGGCCAGGGCCTGGCCAAGCGCGATATGGCGCCCGGGGTCGAGATCGCTGGCAACCGACAGCTGGACGCAGGGAATGTCGGCCTCCGGAAAGGCGACCTTGAGCGGCACGAAGACGCCGTGGTCAAACCCCCGCACGGCATCCTTTGCGGCGGGGAGACCCGCGGCGCGGATCAGGTCATGCACGCGCTCCGCCAGCGCCGGATCGCCGGGGGCAGGCCAGGTCAACTCGTAGGTATGGGGCGGGAAACCGCCGTAGTCGAACAGAAGCGGTGGGGCAGGGTTGGTCTGCATGGTAAAGGCAGGCTCTTTCCAATGACCCGAGATCACCAAGAGCGCCCTGGGGCGCTCAGGCAGCGTGCCCGGCAGATCCTTCAGGAACTGCCGGTGCCGGTCCCACTCATCGGGCGGGTTCCAGTCCATGAAGAAGCAGGGGCCGCCCCCGTGGGGAATGAAGAACGTGGGTTGGCGGGCCATGTCCGTTTGTCCTTCCCGGTTTGCAGGGAGACCTCGCGTGTCTCGTGAAGACACTGAATAGTTGATGCATGGCGAAAAATAAAGTAGGAACGGAAAAGTAACTGCATAGCCCGAGGGTGAACAGCGATGCCCAAGGTCCCGCCACAGTGCCCGATGGACTCGATTTTGCGTCTGCTCATGGGACCCTGGACCACCTACATCATCTGGGTCCTGAGCGATCAGGGGCCGCAAAGGTTCGGGGCGCTGAAGCGAGCTGTGCCGGGGATATCAACCCGAATGTTGACCGAGCGTCTGCGGATGCTGCAAGGCGCTGGTGTCATCTGGCGCGAACAGGCTGAGACCATTCCGCCTGCGGTGTCCTATGGCCTGACGTCGCGCGGCAACGACTTGCGAAGCGTTCTCGACGCACTGGGAGAGATTGCACATAATTGGGAACACGAGGGCGTCTTCGCAGGCGAGGGAGGTGGTCGGCATGAGGGTCAGTAAAGTTGACGATGTGCTCAGAGGGGCCAGGACCGTTTTCCTGAAATTTGGCTTCGAAGGTGCCAGCGTCGATGCGATTGCCGAGGAAGCGAAAGTATCCAAGGCAACCCTTTATGCTCATTGTTCAAGCAAGGAACAGCTCTTTCTGATCGTTGTGCAAGCGGAGTGCGACAGGCTCTCGGCCGAAATATCTCGACCGCTATCAAGCAGAGAAGATCCGCGAAGCGTCCTGGAAGAGCTCTCACGGCGCATGATCGACCTTGTGATGGATGATGACTACATTCGTCTATTGCGTTCCTGCATTGGTGCGGTTTCGGTTCTGCCCGAGGCAGGCGACATATACATGGAAGCGGGTCCGAAGCGGGCTACCGGAATTGTCGCGCGGATCCTTCAAGGCATGCGCGACGCGGGATCTCTGCACGTGCAGGATTGCCATACTGCTGCCGGTCAGTTCATTCATCTCTCCCTGTCCGGCGTCATCATGCCGAGACTGTTGGCGCTCGAGCCTCGGATCGATGCATCAGAACATTCCACGAAAGCTACCGACACCTTTCTAGACGTCTATTCCGCGGGCAATAGCTCGATTTAGCGGGAGGAGGACATCCAGGTGGCTTCATGTACTCTTGACAGCAGGCGCCACGCCTTTTTGACGCGATGTGCACCGGACGCTTGACTTAGGTGGTAACGAGACATAGCTGCCTGTCGAACCTAACCGTCCGGATGGTACAGAAATGAAAGGGCGCCTACTCGCTGCGGGAGAAGGAAAGACCTCGCGGAAGATCCTCGAGGCGGCGCGTGCGATTGCCGCGCGTGAAGGTGCTGGAAAAATAACGATTGACGCCGTCGCAAAGGAGTCCGGCCTGAGCAAGGGCGGGGTGCTATACAACTATCCGACGAAGAAAGCCCTGCTATCCGGACTTTTGAACCAAATGCTCTCGGCGCATCGCGTGCTCCTTAACGATCTGCCCGAGCGGCTGTCCTCGCGCACATTGCGAGGACATCTTGAAACCATCACCCGATCCAAGGATGTCGACGATGACCTGTCCATGGCGATACTCGCCGCCGCGGCCTCGGATCCACAGCTGCTAGATCCACTCCGCGTTGAGCTGACCGGCGATCTTGAGCGCATCCTGTCCGACACGAAGGACGCTCCGGGTGCCATGATTGCCGTCCTTGCGATCCAAGGGCTGAGGTTCCAGAAGCTTTTGAAGCTTCCGGATGGCGGCGCGGACATCGGGGAACGCGTCATCGAACGATTGAGGACCATGATCAATGAACTCGAATAGAAAGACACGACGTTTGAAGCAATTAATGTCTGTTGTCTTGGTCGCAGGCGTGGCTGCCGTTGCAATTCCGTTCGCTCCGTCGTTCCTGACCGACGTGCTTGCTCAGACCGCGACGGGCACCACGGAGGCAGATGTTGACACACGGCCTGGGGGGAACGCGGAACGACCGGTCACAGTCGAAGTCACCCGTGTGATCAGTCGCTCCGTCAATCAATCCCGCACCGTCGCAGGTCGCGTCGAACCTGCCCGGACAGTGGATTTTGCGTTTCAGATATCGGGGCAGATCGTTCGGCTCGCGGTGGAGCCCGGCGACACGGTCCGCGCGGGCGACGTTATTGCCGAGCTCGATCCGGTCGATTTCGAGCTTACGGTCCACCGGGCGCAAGCGTCCTTCGATCTCTCGAAGTCCGAGCTTAATCGCGCGGCCGGTCTCGCCGCGCGGGGTGTCGCGGCCGACGCCCGGCTCGAGACTGCGCGCGCCCAATTCGCGCAGGCAGATGTCGCGCTGCGAGAGGCACGGCGGCGTCTCTCACAGACCCAGATCGTCGCGCCGTTCGACGCGATCGTGGCGCGCACCTTCGTCGAGGAATACGTCAACATTACTTCGGCCGCCCCAGTCGCACGCTTGCAGGACCTCAACGAGATGCTAGTCGTGATATCGCTGCCGGAGGATCTTGCGGCCATTGCGCGAGCGACACCCGGCGCCTTCCACATCGTGGCGAGTTTCCCAGCCGTGCCGGGCTACACGGCACCTCTCGTATTCCGGTCCTTTGCGACCGATGCCGACCAGACGGCGCAGACCTATGATCTGGAATTCGCCATCACCGGCGATATCGACCCGCGCCTGCTGCCAGGAATGATTGCGGATGTGCGCATTGCCATTGCGGCAGAAGAAAGTCGCCCACAAGCCATCATCGTTCCGGTTTCAGCGGTGGACACGACGAGCCGACCCAATCCTTCTATTTGGGTCTACAATGAATCATCCGGCCAGGTCTCGCGCAGGTCGGTCCAGCTTGGGCTTCCCGTTGATGACGAGGTTGTCATTCTGGGCGGTCTGGAGGGCAACGAACTGGTCGTGTCTGGCGGCTGGTGGCGGCTCAGCGACGATCAGGCAGTCGTCGTTTCGGGTTTGTGATCCTACCCTTTTAACAGGACGAAATTAGTTCATGGCACTCAGCATTTCACGCGCCAGCATCAAGCGTCCCGTCGCGGTATGGCTTGCGATCATCTTCTGCCTGTTCGGTGGCTACTGGGGGCTGAACACGGTCGGCCGTCTGGAAGATCCGAGCTTTACCCTCAAGACCGCGCTCGTCTTCGTGCCCTATCCCGGCGCCACGGCCGTCGAGGTCGAGGAGGAAGTCGCTGACGTCATTGAGAATGCTTTGCAGCAGATGAAGCAGCTGGACAGGGTCGAATCCAAGTCGATGCCGGGCATGGCGCAGATTACTGTTGACATCGTGGACACCTATGGTCGTGACGAAATCCCGCAGGTCTGGGACGAAATGCGACGCCGAATCCGAGATGTGGAGGGGGAGCTTCCGGCGGGCGCGCGCGCACCCATCATAAACGACGACTTTGGCGACGTCTTCGGCATGTTCTACGCTGTGACGACCGAAGGTCTGACCCCACAGCAGCAGCGTGATCTGGCGAGGTCGTTGCGAGTCGGACTCGTCACTGTCGACGGGGTCGCAAATGTCGAGGTTCAGGGCCTCGCCGAAGAATTGGTCACCATTTCGATCCCATCCGCCCGCCTCACTGGACTTGGGATTCCGCCCAACCAGATACTTGGTCTTCTCACGGACGAGAACCAGGTGTTCACCAATGGCGAGATAACCGAGGGCCCTGCACGTATCGGCCTGTCGGTTCCGCCGGGTTATGTAACACCCGAAGGGCTTGAAGAACTGCGGCTTGGCGTGGCTGGAGAGGTCGGACAAGTGGCGGTCAACGACATCGCCCGTGTCACTCGCGATGAGGCCGAACAGCCAAGCCAGATCATCCGCCAGAACGGAGCAGCAGCCTTCACTCTCGGCGTGTCGGCGTTGACAAACCGGAACGTCGTCGAGGTCGGCGCTGCGGTCTCGGACCGGATCGAACAGCTGAGGGCCGCGTTGCCCGAGGGGGTAGAGATCACCCCTATCTATGAACAGCATGTTGTGGTCGACGAGGCGGTTTCGAGTTTTCTTGTCAGCCTAGGGCAGTCCATCGCCATCGTCGTCGGGGCGCTGATGCTGACCATGGGCTGGCGGGCGGGCCTTGTGGTGGGGACAACGCTCGGGCTCACCGTTTTCTCCACGCTGTTCTTCATGTCGGTGTTCGGGATCCAGATGGAACGGATCAGCCTGGGCGCCCTGATCATCGCAATGGGAATGCTGGTTGATAACGCCATCGTCATCACCGAGGGAATGGTAATCGGCATGGCGCGGGGAAAGAGCGCGGAAGACGCGGCGGTCGAAACAGAAGGTTCCACATCCATCCCCTTGCTCGGCGCGACCGTGATCGGGATCATGGCCTTTTCCGGGATTGGTCTGTCGCCCGATGCGACGGGCGAGTTCCTGTTTTCGTTGTTCGCGGTGATCGCCATATCGCTGCTCATGAGCTGGGTTCTTGCCGTAACGGTCACGCCGTATCTTGGCAAGCTGCTGCTCAAGGCCCCCAAGAACATTTCGGATGATCCCTACAAGGGCGCTTTCTATGGGGTTTATCGCGGGTTTCTGTGGCTGGCGCTGCGCGCCCGTATCCCGGTCGTGCTGACAATCTTGGGGATCACCGTCTGGTCGGTGATGGCCTTCGGTCAGGTTAAGCAGGCCTTTTTCCCGGCGTCGAACACCCCGATTTTCTATGTCCAATTCCAGATGCCGCAAGGGACCGACATCAATGTCACCGAACGCGAAATGCGACGTCTGGAACAAATGTTTCTGGCCGAAGAGGGTGTAACAGATGTGACGACCCTGGTGGGGCGTGGTGCAAGCCGCTTCATGCTGACATACAACCCAGAGCAGGCGGATGCCAGCTATGGCCAGCTCATCGTCCGGGTTGCGGACGCCGCGATGATCCCGGCGATCGCCAGCAGACTCAACGAAGACTTGCCCGCTGAATTCCCCCACGCTCTGATCCGCGTCGAAGAGATCGTGTTCGGACCGCCAGCCGGTGCCGATGTTGCAGTTCGTTTTTCGGGACCCGATCCTGTCATCCTGCGCCAGCTCGCGGATGAGGCGACAAGCATTTTCGAGGAGGCAGGTACGATCACTAATCCGCGCACCAACTGGCGCCAACGCGAGATTCTCATTGAACCTGTCGTCGACGAGTCGCGGATGCGGCTGGCCGGCGCCACGCGCAGCGCGATCGCGGACACTATTCGCTTCGGAACCTCTGGCTTGCGCGTTGGCGAGCTGAGAGAGGGAGATGTGGTGATCCCGATTCTTCTCCGACTTCCAGAGAGCGAACGTGACGGCATTGGCCACGTCCGCGACCTGTCGGTTTGGTCCGCGGGGGCGGGATCCTATGTTCCCATGGCCAACCTGGTGGAACGCTTCGAAACACGCCTCGCCGAGGCGCTCATTCACCGGCGCGACCGCGAACGGACGATCACCGCCCTTGGTGGCGCGCGCAGCGACCTCACCGCTGATGAAGCTTTCCGCAGTGTCCGCGCCGAGATCGAGGCCATTCCGCTTCCGGAAGGTTACTCGATGGAATGGGGTGGCGAATTCGAAAGCGCAGGGGAGGCGCAGCAAAGCCTTGGCAAACAGCTTCCCCTAGGCTTCCTGGTCATGCTGACGATTTCGATCCTGATGTTCAACAAGATCCGCCAACCGCTGATCCTTTGGCTTGTCGTCCCCATGTCCGTGACGGGCATGGTCCTGGGGCTGTTGCTCACCGGATTGCCTTTCACCTTTACGGCCTTGCTCGGCTTCCTCTCGCTATCCGGGATGCTGATGAAGAACGCGATTGTTCTGGTCGAAGAGATCGACTTGCAACGTGCAGATGGTGTTGCGGATTACGAGGCCGTGATGAATGGATCGGTCAGCCGTCTGCGCCCGGTGGTGCTCGCGGCCGGCACGACGATTTTCGGCATGATCCCACTGCTGCCGGATGCGTTTTTCGCGTCTATGGCGGTCACAATCATGGGCGGCCTTGCCTTTGCTTCGGTCTTGACGCTGGTGGCCGTGCCGGTGCTTTACGCGCTCCTCTTTCGGATCCGTCCTCCGAGGCGGGAGATGAATCCGACCACGTTGCATTCGAAGTTGATCTCTTCCTGACTTTGCGAACTGGTCGATATCACGTGAATAAGGTGACGACTTTGTGGGTAAACATTCTCTCTGTCTGACCGCAAATTTCTAAAAGACAGCAATCATTAACCCTTTCCCGAGCCATTGGAATCGCAATTGCGGCTTGAATTTGGTCCGCCTCTTCGCTAATAATCTAACGGATGTTAGATTATTAGCGAAGAGATCATATGACCTCCCCACTTCATCAGCTGAAAATCATCGAACTCGGTCATGTTATTGCTGGACCACTCTCGACCTCGCTGCTTTCTGATTTTGGGGCAGACGTCATCAAGATTGAGGCACCCAACCGGACGGATATGATGCGCGATCTCGGACCAAAGGCCGGGGACGGAGTTGGCGTTTGGTGGAAAACTCTGGGCCGCAACAAAAAAATTCTGAGCCTCGACTGGAAGTCGGGCGAAGGACGGGACATCCTGCGCAGACTGGTTGAAAGCGCCGACGTACTTGTTGAAAATTTCCGGCCAGGCGTGCTTGAACGTGCGGGTGTCGGGACTGAAACCCTGCATAAGTGGAACCCGGATTTAGTTATTCTGCGCGTTTCGGGTTACGGTCAGGACGGCCCGATGCGGGACGTGCCCGCTTTCGGGCGCGCGGCAGAGGCGTTGAGTGGTCTAGCCCATCTGACTGGTTTTGCGGACGGGCCACCGATGCACCCCGGATTTCCAGCGGCCGACAGCACGACAGGGTTGATGGGTGCTTTGGGGATCATGATCGCGCTGTTTGCCCGGGAAAAAGGGATTGCGCGTGGTCAGGTCGTCGATCTTGCGGTGTTCGAGGCGCTGCTTCGACTGATGGACTATCCCGTGCCCGCATTGACGGGCGCGAACCTCTCGCCGCGGCGCAACGGGCTGCGCCAGCCGATGGATTTTGCGCCGGGGGGCATGTTCCGAACCTCTGATGGGGTGTGGGTGACCGTTTCGGCTGGTAGCGCAGAAACAGCGCAACGCCTGTTGCGGGCGGTCGGCGGAGATGCGCTGGCCGATGATCCGCGGTTCGCTACACTCGACGAGATGTCGCAGCATATGGCCGTGGTCTTCGACGCCATAAATGATTTCGTCACGCAACACACGCTTGCGGAAGTCGAGGCGGAGTTTGCCCGCTATGATGCGGTTGCCTCTCGTGTGCTGAGCGTCGAGGAGATCATGACGAATGAGCAGATACGTCATCGCGGCGACATCGTATCGGTTGAGGGCGAGCAAACGCAGGTGATTGGACCTATCCCGCATCTCAGCGCCACCCCCGGTGAGTTGCGCTGGCTAGGGCGGCCGCCGGGCGCGGACAGCCGAAGCATTCTGCGCAATCTTGGATATGAAGATGACCGGATCACTGCCCTGTGTGAGGCAGGGTTTGTAGGTGTGGATGGGAGCGAGACACAATGACATTTCGAATGACGGGTGAACAAAAGGAAATTCGAGATCAGATCCTGCGTATATGTGCGCAGTTTGATGACGACTACTGGCTGGACCGGGATCGGAACGGGGGTTTCCCGCATGATTTGCACAGGGCGATGGCAGATGGTGGCTGGCTTGGCATTGCCATGCCGGAAGACGTAGGCGGTGCTGGTCTGGGGATCACCGAAGCGACCGTCATGATGCAGGCGATTGCCGAATCGGGGGCTGGCGCCAGCGGGGCCTCGGCCATCCACATGAACATTTTCGGGCTCAACCCGGTGGTCAAGTTCGGAACCGATGAACAGCGCGCTCGCATGCTGCCCCCTCTGATCGCCGGCGATCAAAAAGCTTGTTTCGCTGTAACCGAGCCGACGACCGGGCTGGATACCACCAAGCTTAAAACCATAGCTGTGCGACAGGGGGACAGGTACGTCGTTCATGGTCAAAAGGTCTGGATTTCGACCGCGCAGGTGGCCCACAAGATGCTGCTTCTGGCCAGAACGACACGGCTTGAAGACGTGACTAACCCGACCGAGGGTTTGAGCCTGTTCTATACGGATCTGGACCGCAATTTCGTGGATGTTCGCGAAATCGAAAAAATGGGCCGGAAAGCCGTTGACTCGAACGAGATGTTCATCGACAGACTGCCAATCCCGGCCGAAGACTTGATTGGGGAAGAGGGCAAGGGTTTCCGACAGATTCTGCATGGGCTGAACCCGGAACGCATCCTCGTTGCCGGCGAATGCATCGGCATCGCACGCAATGCATTGGTGCGCGCCGCGCAATACGCCAACGAGCGTGTGGTCTTTGGGCGGCCGATCGGCCAGAATCAGGGCATCCAGCATCCGCTGGCAATGGCATGGGCACGGGTGGAAGCTGCCAATCTCATGGTGATGCATGCCGCCGCCCTCTATGATTCGGGAGAGGCGTGCGGAGTGGAAGCCAACGCTGCCAAGCTACTGGCCGCAGATGCCGCGGTCGAGGCGACTGAAGCAGCGCAGATTACCTTTGGCGGGTTTGGATACGCCAAGGAATATCATGTGGAGCGTCTGGTAAGAGAGGCACTACTTTTCCGCATCGTCCCCGTGACACCACAGATGCTTTTGTCGTTCATCGCCGAAAAAGCGTTAGGGCTTCCAAAGTCTTACTGACCAGAGGTGATCACTATAGCAAAGCGCATTCTTGTCTTGCATAGTTTTCTAACACGCGTTAGATTATCCGCAACGAACCCGAACGGGACACAGGGAGGAGGCGTCATGACTAAGACGCAGTACGGGTCTTCGCGAGGAGACTTGGCGTCACGCGCAACCGTGTATGCAAGCGACTTGTTTGCGGGTAAAACCGTTGCTGTGACGGGCGCCGGCGGTGGCTTGGGTCTTTCCATTGCGGTGCTGTTCGCTAGGTTGGGTGCCAATCTTGCGATCAATGGACGCGACGCGGTAAAGCTGGCCTCGGCCAAGGAATTTCTCGAAACTTTTGGTGGCATGGTGTTTGCCAAGCCTATGACGATCCGGGATCCCGGACAGGTCGAGGACTTCGTTGGCGAGGTCAACCGTGAATTCGGATCGATTGACGTTCTGGTGAACAATGCCGGGGGTCAGTTTCCCCAAGCAGCGTTGGACTTTTCTCCGAAGGGCTGGAACGCGGTCATCGACACCAACCTCAACGGGACCTGGTGGATGATGCAATCCACCGCACGACACTGGGTCGAGCAAAAGCGACCCGGTTCTATCGTGAATATCGTGGCCGACATCTGGCGCGGCATGCCGGGCATCGCGCATACCTGTGCGGCGCGAGCAGGGGTGATATACTTGTCAAAATCGGTCGCGGTAGAGTGGGCGCCGCATGGGATTCGCGTGAACTGCGTGGCGCCCGGATGTTGTGAAAGCAACGGCTTTCACAACTATCCCGAAGACGGCGCGGCCACCTTCGAGGACTCAAATCCGATGCGCCACGCCGGCGACGAATGGGATGTCGCCGAAGGCGTTGTTTATATGGCGGCAAATTCGGGGAAATTCGTAACCGGTGAAGTTCTGAATATCGACGGTGGGCAGCAGTTGTGGGGAGATCCCTGGCCCACAGGTCGACCGGATTACTTCCGGATATCTTGATACGTGCATTGCCTGGGGGAAAACGGGGGCCATATGACGACACTAAGTAATAAGCCGATACTGGAATGCACAGGGATCGAACGCCGTTTTGGCGGTATCGTTGCTGTCACCGGTGTCGATCTTGTCATCCAGCGAGGGGAAATCTTCGGCCTTGTTGGGCCGAATGGCAGTGGCAAGACGACGCTTACCAATGCAATCACCGGGTTCTACCCGCCAAACGAGGGGACTGTCCGGTTGGCCGGAAAGAACATTACCGGCACGGCACCCCACAAGGTTGCAAAGCTCGGTGTGGCCCGGACGTTTCAGAACCTCGCGCTCTTCAATGGGATGAGCGTTCTCGATAATATCCTGCTCGGCCGGCACATTCATATGCACCCGGGAGTTTTCCGCACGGCGTTCTATTGGTGGGCGGCCCGTCCTGAAGAAGTCGAGAACCGCAAAATCGTCGAGGAGGTGATCGAGTTCCTGCAGCTCGAGAGCATCCGGTACGAACTGGTCGACGGCCTTCCGATCGGGCTGAAAAAGCGGGTCGAACTTGCGCGGGCCCTGGTGGCAGAGCCGCAGATGTTGATCCTTGACGAGCCGATGGCGGGTATGAACCAGGAGGAGAAGGGGTATATGTCCCGCTTCATTCTGGACGCGCGGGATGAACGCGGCGTTAGTGTCCTGCTTATCGAACATCATATGGACGTCATCATCGGTATTTGTGATCGGGTGCTGGCACTCAACTACGGCGAAATGATCGCCAGCGGTATCCCGAAGGATGTTGTAAAAGATCCGAGGGTTATCGAGGCATATATTGGAGGATCGCATGGTTGAAGCAGCAAAATCGCAGTTTTCCGCCAGCGAAACGATCGGGGCATTGCTGGCACGGAACGCGTCAAGCTACGGGTCGAATATTGCTATTCGCGAAAAAGAGCGTGGAATCTGGAAGGAAACCACCTGGGCAGAGTACGCCGAAGAAGTACTGGCCTGCGCGGCCGGGCTTGAGAAGATCGGCGTAAAGCCCGGCAAGGCTGTGCTCATTCTGGGCGACAACCGTGCGCGGCTCTATGCAGGCATGCTTGCGATTTCGCTGCTCGGTGCCTATGCAATGCCGGCTTATCCTGGCGCAACGATCGAAGAGCTTCAGCATTTCCTGAGCGAGGTCGAAATCGTCGCGGCCATAGCAGAAGATCAAGAGCAAGTGGACAAGGTCCTCGAGCTGCGGAGCGCGAGCGCGAGCGGCATAGCGCATATCATATACGACGAAACGCGCGGGCTCAGCTTCTATGAAGACGACGGCCTGATGTCATGGGATCACCTGATCGAAATCGGCCTGCACAGTCTCAACGAGGATCCGCGCCGCCGCGATGAACTTCTGAACAGAGCGAAGCCCGAGGACCCGGCAATCTTCCTGCATTCGTCGGGCACCACGGGCAAGCCGAAGGGTATCGTACTGAGCCAGAAGAATGTTCTTGCCGCTGTCCGCAATGGCCATGCAGCGGGAGTGTTTGGAGAGGGAGAGGAAATCCTTGCCTATCTCCCGATGGCCTGGGTCGGCGATTATGCCATAACGGTGGCGGCGGCGCTGATGTTCCGGTTCACGGTGAACGTACCGGAGAGGCAGGAAACGGTCGTTCGAGACATGCGGGAAATCGCACCGACCTTCTACCTGGCAGCACCCAGGAGTTGGGACCAGATGTTGACAACAATCCAGGTCGGCATGGAGAACTCAACCCCGTTGAAGAAGTGGCTCTACCACTTCTTCATGGACCGGGCGATTGCCGCCGAGACGCGCAAACTGAACGGCCAAAGTGGTGGTGCGTTGGAACCACTGGGCCGTTTTCTGGGGGAGGCTCTCATTTTCGGTCCGATCAAGGATCAATTCGGCATGAGCCGCCTGAGGAATGCGTTTACCGGTGGCGAGGCGATTGGCGAAGATACCTTCGTGTTCTACCGCGCCCTCGGGATCAAGCTGCGCCAGTTCTACGGCCAGACCGAGCACAGCGCGATCACCGCGATGCAGGCCCCCAACGAGGTGCGCCTGCATACCGTCGGCAAGCCCGTGCCGGGTGTCGAGGCGAAGATTGACGAGAACGGTGAAATCCTCTTGCGCTCGGAAGGTGTGTTCAATGGCTATTTCAACAAACCCGAAGCGACCGCCGAAGCCCTGACGGACGGGTGGCTGCGTACTGGCGATGCCGGCTATCTTGAGGAGAATGGCCAGCTTGTGGTTCTGGGGCGCGTCTCCGAGGTCATGCATACGGCGGGCGGTGAACGCTACGTGCCAAACTATATAGAGAACCGGCTGAAATTCAGTCCGTATATCAAGGATGCGGCCGTTGTCGGAGCGGGGCGGGATGAGCTGACTGCGATGATCTGCGTGGATTTTGAAGCTGTCGGTCATTGGGCCGAGGTGAACGGTGTGCCATATGTGTCCTATTCAGATTTGTCTCAGCGCGACGAAGTCGCGGCGCTAATACGCCCGGCTTTCGAACGGGTAAACAAGGCCGTCACCGAGCCACTGCACCTGAAGCGCTTTGTCTGCCTTCCAAAGGAATTTGACCCGGACGATGGCGAGATCACTCGAACCCGAAAACTGCGTCGCAAGGTCGTAGAGGAACGCTACGCCGATGTTATCGCGGCACTCTATGACGGTTCAACCAAGGTCCATGTGAGCGCCCAGGTGGCTTACGAGACCGGAGAAATGGGGAAGGTCGAAAGAACCCTTCCCATAAGGGAGGTTTAAATGGATTGGGTTTTTTTATCAGAGCTTGCGATCAACGGTGCCCTGACGGGTCTGTTGTATTCACTTTTTGCCATCGGCCTGGTCCTGGTCTACAAGGCATCCTCGGTGCCTAATCTGGCGCAGGGCGGGCTGACAATGGTCGGGGCTTATGTGGTTCTTGCCCTAGCGCGCGATCTGGGAATGCCGTTATGGCTAGCTATTCCGCTTGCTGCGGTCGTCATGTTCGGTCTGGGGTTTGGCATTGAAAGGGTGGCGCTTCGGCGTCTCGCGGGCCGTCCGGTCGTCATGATCCTGATGCTGACACTTGGCCTCGACATCTTCCTGCGGGGCACAACGCTTGCAATCTGGGGTGGGACGTCGCGTTCGATGGAACTCGGTGTCAGCTATGAACCATTGTTTCTGGGCGACATCTTCATCAGCCGCATCCATCTGGTCGGCGCCGGCGTTGCGCTTGCCCTGTTCGTCGCTTTCATGGTGTTCTTTCGAACCCGGACCGGGATCAAATTGCGGGCGATCGCGGATGATTACATGGCATCATGGTCTGTCGGAATTTCGGTCGAGCGCGGTGTCGGGCTGTCCTGGGCCCTCGCTTCTGTGGTGGCTGTGGCGGCAGGTGTCATTTGGGGCGAAATCCAGGGTGTCGATCAGGCACTGTCGCTTCTGCTTCTCAAGGGTCTGACTGTCGCTGTTCTGGGTGGTCTCGACAGCATATTAGGCGCGATCGTTGCTGGTATCATTCTGGGCGTAATCGAAAATGTCGGTGCGGAATTTCTTGATCCGCTTGTCGGAGGCGGCAGCCGCGAACTCATCGTCGCCGCGGTCCTGATTCTTACGGTCATGATCCGTCCGCACGGACTGTTCGGCCGTCACGACATCGAAAGGGTGTAAAATGTTCTATCGACTCTCGGGTGTCTACCACTCCAGTTTGATCTCGGATAGCCGCATGTTCAAAGTTCCGGCAGACCGGAACTTGGCGGTGTTCCTTCTGTTGATCGGACTTGCGGCACCGTTTATCCTACCGTCACTTTACCTTAACAGTTACATTTTGCCTTGGCTGATCTGGACAGCCGCCGCTTTAGGACTGAACTTGGTGACAGGCTGGGCCGGACAGCTCCATCTCGGATATGCCGCAGTAATGGCCGTTGGTGCCTATTCGGCCATACATGCCGTGCGGCTCGGGGTGCCTTGGGAAATCGCCTTGATCATTGGCGGGTTGGCGGCATCAGTGATCGGCAGTCTGTTCGCCTTTGCCGCATTGCGGGTCAAAGGTCTTTATCTCGCGCTCACGACCCTCGCGATGCAATTCGTGATGGACTGGGTATTGACCCACTCCCCAACGATTTCCGGCGGGTCACACGCATCACTTCAGGCTCCAACTTTGGCGCTGTTAGGACAGCAGATCACCTCTGATGCCGGCTATTATTATGTCGCACTTGGCTGGTGCGTCTTGGTCACAATCTTCATGCTAAACCTCAAGCGCACTGGGCTGGGACGTGCACTTGTCGCAGTGCGTGAGAAGGATTTTGCTGCGGCGATCCTCGGCGTAAACAGCTTCTACTACAAGATCCTAGCCTTCGCGGCATCGTCTTTCATTGCCGGTGTCAGCGGGGCCCTGCTGGTCGCGACCTTCTACTTTCTGGCCGCACCCGAACAGTTTTCGGTAAACGTATCAATCCAGGTATTGGCGATGGTGATCGTAGGCGGACTTGGCAGCATCATCGGGTCCTATTTCGGAGTTGCGTTGATCCTGCTCGTGCCGGGGCTGGTGAACGGGCTCGTCGTGACAGCGAGCGAAGAGCTCGGCATGCAGGTCAATGTGGAAACGCTCGCTCATATCCCCAATGCGGTCTACGGCGCGTTGATCGTCATCATTCTCATGATCGAACCGCTAGGTCTCGGAAAACTCTACGGCAATATCAGAGACTATCTTATGACCTGGCCCTTCGATCAGCTCAGAAAGTAAAGAGGAATGCCGATGCAAGAGAAAGCCCAAGGCCAGTCCATTCTGTCGATGAATAGCATCGAGGTGCTGTACGACAACGTAATGCTGGCGATCAAAGGCGTTTCTGTTCAGGTGCCGAAGGGCGGAATGGTCGCGCTTCTGGGCTCCAACGGAGCCGGAAAAAGCACAACATTGAAGGCGATCAGTGGTCTTCTGAAGGCAGAACGCGGCCATATCAGCCGGGGTGAGATAAAGTTTGACGGGACCGACATCACAGAGATGCTGGCGCAGAAACGTGTCGAAATGGGCATCTGTCACGTCATCGAAGGACGGCGCGTTTTCGAGCATCTGACTCCAGACGAGAACCTGACTGCGGCCGCACCGATGGGAATGTCCAGATCTGAATTGAGTGTGGAAAAGGATAAAATATACGACTATTTTCCCAGGCTTGCCGAGCGCCGTAATTCGCAGGCGGGTTATCTGTCGGGCGGCGAACAGCAAATGCTTGCCATTGGCCGAGCTCTTGTGACCCAACCGAGTCTTCTGATGCTCGATGAGCCGAGTCTTGGGCTAGCGCCATTCTTGGTGGCTGAAATTTTCGGCATCCTTCAAAAAATCAACCGCGAGGAGGGTTTGTCGGTGCTTTTGGTTGAACAGAATGCCTTGGCCGCGCTGGAAATCGTTTCGGAAGGTTATCTGATCGAAAACGGCCGCGTGGTCATGCATGGTACAGCCGAGGCGCTCAAATCCAACTCCGACATCCAGGAATTCTACCTTGGCGGCGGAGAAGGTGCCAACTTTCACAATGTCAAACATTACAGCCGACGCAAGCGTTGGCTGAGTTAAGTCACTAGACAGAGATTGTTCAGGGAGGAAAAGATGAAGAAACTTACCAAGGCATTAGCTGTTTTTTCTATGATGGGGAGCTGGATGGCCGGAACACAGGCTCTGGCGGAGCCATTCAAGGTCGGGGTTTGCTATGATCTTAGCAAGGCCTATACTTTCGCCACGCCGCAGGTGTCGCAGGCAGCGATGGATGTGGCGAAGCTGATCAACATGCAGGGTGGTATCGGTGGAGAGCCGGTAGAGGTTATCGTTCGTGATCACGGAAACGAGCCACAGCGCGGCATCGAGTGTTATTCCAGGCTGAGCCGGGAAGGGGTTTTCGTCTTCGACACGCTGTCGACGCCTGTATCTTTGGCGATCCTGCCACGCGCGATGGAAGACGGGCGGATTCTCATGCAGTCACTGGTGGGTCGGGGCGATGCGGTGGATGGAACCGTTTTCGAATGGGTCTATCCCGTCGGCCCGACATATTGGGGGCAGGTGGCAAACGATATCGGATATATCAAGCAGCTACATGACGACGATCTCTCGGACGTCAAGATCGGCTACATTTATTTCGACTACCCGTTCGGGCAGGAGCCGATCGAGATTCTCAAAACGCTGTCGCAGAAAGAGGGTTTCGAACTACTGCTTTACCCCGTGCCGCTGCCGGGCAGCGATCAATCCGGTGCATGGTCGAAGATGCGTCGTGACAATCCCGACCATGTGATCTCATGGATGCTTGGTGGTGCGCATGTCGTCGCTTCGAAGGAAATGCAACGCAATCGCATTCCGATGGACAAGTATATTTCCGTAAACTGGCTGAATGAAGTCGACATCGCCAATATTGGCGCCGAGGCCGCCACCGGGCTCAAGCGCGGCACAAATGTCGTGGGTGGTCAGGACGTGCCCCTGCGTCTGGAGATCATCAATAAACTCTATGACGAGGGAGAGGGCTCCGGTCCGCTCGTGAACACGCAGGACGTCTATTACAACACAGGTCTGGCGATGTATTCGATCATCTTCGAGGCTGCCCGCAGGGCCGCAGACCTGGAGGGGATGCCGATCACCGCGGAATCCTATAAAAAGGGCCTAGAGTCGCTGGAAAACTACGACGCCAACGGTCTGATGGCACCAATCACGGTCACAGCCGAGGATCACGGCGGCGGCGGCAAGACGCGTATCGAGATGTGGGATGGCGAAACCTGGGTTCCGCAGACTGACTGGATCGCGGCGTACGGAGAAGTTGTTTGGGACGTCGTTAGGGAAAGTTCTTCGAAGTACGGGGAATGAAGAATGGCAACTGAACGCAAAATGCGTGGGGCTGAGAATCAGTATTGGAACTATGAGCCCTGCGTTCAACAACGGGAGAGAGAAACATGAAAACCAAACGGAAAGTATGGACTATTGCCATCGCCGCTGCGTTGGCAACCAGCGGGGCGATCGCATCAGCTCAGGAAAATGAGCCGATCAAGTTCGGCCTCTGCTTTGACCTCAGCAAGTCATACACATTCATTTCGCCACAGGTCGCACAGGCGGCCCAAGATCTTGCGATGTACACCAATGAAAACGGTGGCATCGAGGGGCACCCGGTTGAAATCATCGTGCGCGACCACGGCAATGAGCCGCAGCGGGGCGTGGAATGCTATGAGCAGCTGAAGCGTGAGGGCGTTTTTATCTACAACTTCCTGTCTACGCCGGTCACGAACGCGGCTTTGCCGCGTGCCATGAAGGATGGAAACATTTTGATGCAATCTTTCGTCGGCCGTGGTGACGCAGTCGACGGCGAGGTTTTCGGATGGGTCTTCCCTGTCGGTCCGACCTATTGGCAGCAGGCGGCGAACGATGTTGCCTTCATCAAGGGCCAAATGGGGGGCGATCTGAGCGATGCCAAGATCGGCTTCATCTATCTGGACTATCCTTTCGGGCAGGAGCCGATCGAGATTCTTAAGACGCTTGCCGAGAAGGAAGGCTTCCAACTGGAGCTCTATCCGGTTCCGCTGCCGGGGTCGGATCAGTCCGGCGCATGGAGCAAGATTCGCCGAGACAAGCCTGACTATGTGATCAGCTGGCTATTGGCCGGTGGGCATGTTGTTGCGTCCAAGGAAATGCGTCGTAACGGTTTCCCAATCGACCGCTACTTGTCGGTGAACTGGATGAACGAGGTCGATATAAATAACATCGGCGCGGAAGAGGCAAAAGGTGTCTTGCGCGGGACTAACGTGGCCGGCGGGCAAGACGTGCCAATCGTCAAGACGATGCTCGACACCTACTATGCAAACGGAAAGGGCAGTGGGCCGGAAAGCCTGGTTCGTGACGTATACTACAATCTCGGCCTTGCAGTCTATACGACGGGTTTCGAAGCTGCTCGGCTTGCGATCCAGGAGAACGGTTGGCCGTTGACGCCCGAGAGCATGAAATCGGGCTACGAGGCGATAGAAAACTTCGACGCCAATGGCTTGATGGCCCCTGTGACCGTAACGCCCCAGGATCACGGTGGCGGTGGCAAGACACGCATTGAACAATGGGACGGGGCAAACTGGGTTCCTTTGACCGACTGGAGCGCGGACTACATCGATGTGGTGTGGGAAGTGATCAAGGAAAGCTCGGCGAAGTTCACTGTCGAATAGATGGCAGCTCCCCCGTGGCGATCATGTCGCGGGGGAGCAACAACCGCGTGTTCAAGTTAAAACGATGCTGGAGAAACGAAGTGGAAACCATGAGCCCGATCAAGCTTACAATTGAAGACGGAATCGCGACCGTCTGTATCAATCGGCCCGAGCGCAAGAACGCGTTGTCTGTGGACGCAACGAACGGGCTGACAGATGCTTGGAAGAAAATCGGAGCGGATGACACCGTCCGCGTGGCGATACTTACCTCGACCGATTGCGGTGTCTTCAGTGCCGGGCTGGATTTGAAGGAAGCTTCGCAGATAGCGCGTGATGAAGGAGTCGATATTCTGACGAAAATGCGTGACCCGTTTCATGAAACCATGCGCGCCTGCAAGAAGCCGATCATCGCCGCGATGACTGGATCGCTGATGGCGGGGGGCATGATGCTGACCCTCAATTGCGACCTGCGCGTCGGCCTCAAGGGAACAAAGGTTGGTATTACAGAGGTGAAGATTGGCCGGGGGTCGCCTTGGGCGGCGCCGGCGCTGTCGATGCTGCCGCAACCCATTCTCATGGAAATCCTTCTGACCGGCGATCTGATGCCGATTGAGCGTCTGCATGATTACGGGTTCACCAATTATCTCGAGGATACGCCGGACGCGGTGCGCGCGCGGGCGTTGGATCTCGCCAAGCGGATTGCCGGGGGCGCGCCGCTTTCCGTGATCGCCGCCAAAGGCGGCGTTCGCGCCACCATGGATCTGGGCTGCGCAGGCGGTCTGGAAGAAGGTAAGCGCCTGCACGAGGTCGTTTACGCCAGCAATGACGCAATCGAGGGCCCCAGAGCATTCGCCGAAAAGCGCGCCCCGGTGTGGACCGGAACCTGAGGGAGATTGGCATGACCGAGTTGATGCGCCTAGACCGGGACGGCCCCATCGGCATCCTACGCTTTACCCAGCCCGGGAAACGTAACCCCTACAGCATCGGGTTTGTCGAGGATCTCGTAACATGCCTGCGGCAGGCGGAGCGGGACGACACGCTACGCGCAGTTGTCATGACCGGTGGCGATCATTTCAGCAGCGGTGGGGATCTGGTCGGCTTTCAGTCTGAGATTGCCAAAGGCGCGAGAGCCACATCGGAAATGGTGGACAAGGTTCATGATGGCGGGCGCGCCGCGTATCTCTTTCGGAAACCCCTGATCTCCGCCGTCTGCGGTGTCGCCTTCGGTGCCGGCCTGAGCCTGGCCCTGTCGGCGGATATCGTCGTAGCGGCCGAAGATGCCCGGCTGTGCGAGGTTTTTGCCCGTGTCGGCGGCTGCCCTGACACCGGGTCGAGCTGGCTTCTTCAGCAACGCGCCGGCGCGGGCGTGGCGCGGATGCTTGTTCTCACGGGGCGCGAGATCGACGGGCGCACCGCCCGCGACCTGCGCGTCGTCGAGGAATGTGTGCCGGCCGGACAGGTCGAGGCCCGCGCGCTTGAGATCGCGCGCGAGATTGCACAGCATCCGATGTTCGGCGTTCAAACCGCCAAGCGTGTGATGCGCGCGTCGGCGGAATGTAGTTATCTTGAGGCTCTGGACATCGAGCGTGACTGCCAAAGTGTTCTGCTGTGCGCGCATGACTTTCCCGAAGCTATGAAAGCGTTTTCGGAGAAGCGCAAACCCCAATTCACAGACCGATAAGTCGGTCGAAACCATATCGAAGAACTCAAGGGAGACCACGCCAATGAAGGTACTCGTGCCTGTCAAACGTGTGATCGACTACAACGTGAAGGTCCGCGTCAAGGCGGACGGAAGCGGTGTCGATCTCGCCAATGTCAAAATGTCCATGAACCCTTTCGACGAGATCGCGGTGGAAGAGGCGATCCGGTTGAAGGAAGCGGGAAAGGCTGATGAGGTCGTGGTGGTTTCCATCGGCGTCAAGCAAGCGCAGGAAACCCTGCGGACCGCGCTGGCCATGGGCGCCGACCGCGCCATTCTGGTCGTGGCTACGGACGATGTTCACAACGACATCGAACCGCTGGCCGTGGCCAAGATCCTGAAAGCCGTCATCGCCGAGGAAAACCCCGGTCTGGTGATCGCGGGTAAACAGGCCATCGACAACGACATGAACGCCACCGGCCAGATGCTATCTGCCCTGCTGGGCTGGAGCCAAGCCGCCTTCGCCTCGCATCTGGACATTCAGGGCGATCACGCGCTGGTCACCCGCGAAGTGGATGGCGGTCTGCAGACGATCAAGGTCAAACTGCCCACGATCGTGACCGCCGACCTGCGCCTGAACGAGCCGCGCTACGCGTCGCTGCCGAACATCATGAAGGCCAAGAAAAAGCCGCTCGATGAAAAGACCGCCGCCGATTACGGCGTCGATGTCACCCCGCGCCTGACCGTGGTCAAGACCTCGGAACCGGCGGCGCGCGCGGCGGGCATCAAGGTGGGCTCGGTTGACGAGCTTGTGGCGAAACTCAAGGAAGCGGGGGCTGTGTGATGGCTGTTCTTCTGATTGGTGAAGTAACCGATGGCACGCTGGCAGTGGATGCCACCGCCAAGGCCGTGACCGCGGCCAAGCAACTGGGCGATATGACCGTGCTCTGCACCGGCGCCTCGGCCAAGGCCGCAGCGGATGAGGCCGCCAAGATCGAAGGCGTCTCCAAGGTGCTGGTCGCCGAAGACGCGCTCTACGGGCACCGCCTGGCCGAACCCGTGGCCGCCCTGATCGTCAGCCTTGCGGGCAATTATTCGCACATCGTGGCCCCCTCTACCACGGATGCGAAGAACATTATGCCGCGCGTCGCCGCCCTGCTGGACGTGATGATCCTGTCCGACGTGGTGGGCGTAGTCGATGCGGACACGTTCGAACGTCCGATCTATGCCGGCAACGCGATCCAGACGGTGAAATCCACCGATGGCGTCAAGGTGATAACGATCCGCACCTCGACCTTCGATCTGGCCCCGATGGGCGGCTCTGCCTCGGTCGAGGCGATTGCCACGGGCGAAAACCCCGGCCTGTCCGAATGGGTCGAGGACAAGGTAGCCGCCTCGGACCGCCCCGAACTGACCAGCGCAGGCGTGGTCGTGTCGGGCGGGCGCGGTGTCGGCTCGGAAGCTGACTTCGCCCTGATCGAGAAACTGGCCGACAAGCTGGGTGCCGCCGTCGGCGCATCCCGTGCCGCCGTTGACTCGGGCTACGCCCCCAACGACTGGCAGGTCGGGCAAACCGGCAAGGTTGTAGCCCCCGATCTTTATGTCGCGGTGGGCATCTCTGGCGCGATCCAGCATCTGGCCGGTATGAAAGACAGCAAGATCATCGTCGCCATCAACAAGGACGAAGAAGCCCCGATCTTCCAGGTTGCCGACTACGGCCTTGTCGCGGATCTTTTCACCGCGGTGCCGGAATTGATCGAGAAACTCAGTTGATTCGGGGCGCACAGCGTTTGAAAGGTCCGCCTTGCGCGGAGCTTATCATGAACGGGAGCAACCAGTAGGGGAACCGGCTCTTGGGAGGATATTTGCTTAATCTGACGCATCGCTTGAACCTGTTCCTCCTCATTTTCAAGACAAGACACCTGATAGATTTCAACAGATCAAGTCGCCTTTGTAGGAAAAAAACATGTCTCTGATCAAGAACTCCCCAAACTGGGTTTCCGATGAACACAAGATGTTCGCGGAGAGTACCCGCAAACTTTTTGATGCCGAGATGGCGCCAAATGTCGACAAATTGGCGTCACAAGGCATCGTCGACCGAGAGTTCTGGAAGGTCGTCGGCGAGCAGGGCGTCATGGGCGGATCCATTGCGGAGGAGTATGGTGGATTCGGGGGCGGTATTGGGTTTGACGCGATCACTGTCTATGAACAAGGGCGCACCGGAGATACCGGCTGGGGTTACGGCATCCAGAGCATCGTAATTCACTATCTGAACACCTACGGCAGTGAAGAGCAAAAGAAAAAGTGGCTGCCGCGGTTGATTAGCGGCGAAAGCGTCGCCGCTATCGCCATGACAGAACCGGGCACCGGCTCGGACCTTCAGAGCGTTCAGACCTATGCAGAACGAGACGGCAATCACTACAAGATCAACGGGTCGAAGATTTTCATAACCAACGGTCATACCGCCGACATAGTCGTAGTGGTGGCCAAGACGGACAGAAGCGCAGGGGCCAAGGGTGTGTCGCTGATCGTTCTGGAGGCCAAGGACGCAGAAGGATTCCGGCGTGGGCGGAACCTAAAGAAGCTTGGCATGAAGGGCTCTGACACGGCCGAGCTGTTTTTTGAGGATGTGCGCGTCCCCACAGCCAACCTGCTAGGTACTGAGGAAGGGCAGGGGTTCTATCAGCTGATGAAGCAATTGCCCTGGGAGCGATTGATGATCGGAATCACCGCGCTTGGTTTCATCGACTTCGCGATCGATGAGACCGTAAAATACGTTCAGGATCGCAAGGCGTTCGGCAAGCGGATCATGGATTTCCAGAACACCCGGTTCAAACTGGCGGAATGCAAGACCAAAGCCGAACTGCTGCGTAGCTTCGTCAATGACGGCATTGCCCGAATAGAGGCTGGCGAGCTTGATGCCGCCACCGCGTCAATGGCGAAATGGTGGGGCAGTCAGACGCAGAACGAAGTCATGCATGAATGTCTGCAACTGCATGGCGGATACGGTTACATGATGGAATTCCCGATCGCGCGTCTTTACGCCGACAGCCGGGTGCAGATGATCTATGGCGGCACCAACGAAATCATGAAGGAACTGATCGCTCGTTCGCTGGATGTCTGATCGGTCCGGGTGGGGTTACTCTTCGGCCGGGCCCAAGATCTCTTCGCTGTGCTCGCCCAACCGAGGGGCTGGTCGGTGGTCGTGTCGCGCCGGGGTTGCCGAAAATCGAACCGGCGGGCGTGTTGTCCAGATGGCACCTTCCGTTGGATGAGCAATCTGCTGAAAGAAACCGGTGGCGGCAAGATGGGGGTCGCTGGGCAGATCTGACAGGTTTCGGACTGGCATGGCGGGAATATCGGCCTGCTCCATCAGGGCAAGCCATTCTTTTGTGGTCCGTGTCAGCGCGAGCTGCGCCACCATATCGTAAACCGCGCCTATGTTGCGGCTGCGGGTGTCCATGTCGGTCACCCACAAGTGGCCGAGCATGTCTTCCCGCCCGACTGCCTTGAAAAAGCGTGCCCATTGAACGTTGGTGTAGGGCAGAATAGTGATAAACCCGTCCGAAGTCTGAACCGGGCGGCGATGAGGGACAAGCATGCGGGCATAGCCGAAATCTTGCGGGTTGTCCTCGAATGTGGCACCATCCATATGTTCGGTCAGCAGGAACGACGTCAGCGTCTCAAACATCGGCACTTCGACATGCTGGGGCACGCCCGTGCGCTCACGATGGAACAAGGCGGCCATGACAGCATAGGCCGCAGTGACGCCGCCAAGCTTGTCGGCAAGGATCGTCGGGGCATAGGCCGGCGCAGCTTCGGGATCGCGCAATGATGCCAAGCTGGCCAACCCCGAGACCGATTGGACGATGTCGTCGAAGGCAGGTTTGGCCGCATAGGGCCCGTCCTGCCCAAAGCCGGTGGCGGATACCGTAATCAGTCTCGGATTCTCGCGGCGCAACGTTTCGGGGTCAAGGGACAATCTGGCAAGCGCCGCGGGCCGGATGCTGGAGATCATCACATCGGCATCGGCCAGCAGCTTGCGCAGCCGATCGCGATCATTTGGCGTCTTGAGGTCTAGAATGACGCTGCGTTTGTTGCGGTTTGCACCCAGAAAGGCGGCGCCCATCAGCTTGTTGCGGGACGGCTGGACCTGGCGCAAAAGATCTCCCTCGGGGCTTTCCACCTTGATCACATCGGCCCCCAGATCGCCCAGCATTTGCGTGGCCAAAGGCCCGAAAACCACAGAAGTAAGATCGACAATCTTCACGCCATCAAGGATCGCGGGTTTCTGCGCAGCGGTCATTTATGCGTGTATCCTGTTCTATGACGAGGGTCGAACTCGGCGCGGATGGCTTTGCCGTCCGCGTCAAAAGCAGGGCAAGGGCCAAGTGTCGTCTCTCCGGCGCTGCGCCGGATCGGGGGCGCAGGGACGTTGATTTCGCCAGAGGGCGTGCTGATGACGGACCGGTCGAGCTGGGGGTGGTCGGACAGGGAGGCCACGTCGTTGACTGCCGCGAATGCAATGCCCGCAGCATCGAGCCTCTTCAGCATCTCGACGCGGTCATGCGAGGCGAACACGGTCTTGATGAGCGCTTCGAGCGCGGGCTTGTTGTCAATTCGCGCCGTGTTGTCATGAAACCGGGGGTCGGCTGCCAGAGTTGCATCGCCCAGTATGTGTTCACAGAACCGTTGCCATTCGCCGCTGTGCTGCACGGTAATGACGACAAGCTGACCGTCCTTGCACTCATAGGCGCCGTAGGGGCAGATCACCGTGTGGTTCAGACCGACGCGGGGCGTCGGTTTGCCAAGATAGTCGTGATAGAGCAGCGGAACCGACATCCAGTCGGCCATCACGTCGAACATGGCCACCGAAACGCCGCTACCTTTGCCGGTGCGCTCACGCCCGATCAGCGCTTCGCAGATCCCGGCATGGGCTGTCATGCCCGTGGCGATGTCGCAGATCGACACGCCAACCCGCCCCGGCCCGTCCGGCGTGCCGGTCACCGATGCCAGGCCGCTTTCGCATTGCACCAGAAGGTCATAGGCCTTGGCGTTGCGCATCGGGCCGTCTTCGCCGTATCCGGTGATGTCGCAAGTCACGAGACGCGGGAACCTCTCTCGCAGACTCGCGGAATCCAGACCCAGCTTTGCCAGGGCGCCCGGCAAAAGATTTTGAATGAACACATCCGCGTTTTCCAGCATTTTCAGCAGGATATCGCGATCTTCTGCTGCTTTGATATCCAGTGCGACCGATTCCTTGCCCCGGTTTAGCCATGTAAAATAGGCGCCTTCGCCGTTGGCGGCAGTATCATAGGCGCGCGCGAAATCGCCCACGCCCTTGCGTTCGACCTTGATCACCCGCGCACCGGCATCGGCAAGCCGCGAAGAGCAAAAGGGCGCCGCCACCGCCTGTTCGAGCGCGATGACGAGCTTGCCGGAAAGGGGGGCTGAACTTGAATCTGACATGGCGTTCTCTCACGTGATCCTAGGAGCTTGACAGAATCTAACAGGTGTTAGAAACATTATCAATACGATTAACCAGGAATGGGCCATTTGAGGAGAATGCCGGTGCCGGACGCCACAGGACCAGACCAGATATTCCAACGCGCGCTGACAAACGGGGAGATCATGCTGCCCAGGTGCGATGATTGCGGAGCCTATCATTTCTTTCCAAGGGTCCTGTGTCCGCACTGCCATGGGACCGCGATCTCTTGGCATCCCGCCAGCGGCAAGGGCCGGGTCCACACCACCACTGTCGTGCGTCAGAAGCCCGAGCGCGGCGGCGACTATAACGTGTGCGTGGTGGAACTGGAGGAAGGCGTTCGGATGATGAGCCGGGTCGAGGGCATTGCCCCCGGTGACATTGTCATCGACATGGCCGTGACCGCCTTCGTGGGCGGGGCCGAGGGCCAACCGGCCGTGTTGTTCAAACCGGCGGAGGTATAGGCCATGACCACCAAACTTCGGGGAAAATCCGCCATTGTGGGAACCGGGCACGCGGGTTTCGGCGAGGCGCATGGGCTGACGGCCTATGATGTCATGGCGCAATCCGCGCTTGCGGCACTTGGCGATGCGGGGCTGAAGCTGTCCGATGTGGACGGTCTGTTCTGCACCATGATGGAAGACAGCATGCCTGCCCTTATGGCGGCCGAATATCTGGGCATTCAGCCCAGGTTCATCGACGGCACCATGACGGGCGGGTCGTCCTTCGTGAATTACCTGACCTCCGCCACAATGGCGCTGGAGGCTGGCCTGTGTGATGTGGCGCTGATTGTTTATGGCTCCAACCAGCGCACCGCGTCGGGCAGGCTGGTGACGGCCTCGCGCCCGCCCGCCTATGAGGCGCCCTATAATCCGCGATATCCGATTTCCGCCTATGCGATGGCGGCGGCACGGCACATGCATGAATTTGGCACCACCCGCGAACAGCTGGCCGATGTGGCCGTGGCCGCGCGGGCCTGGGCGCAGCACAACCCCGAGGCATTCGAGCGCGGCCCGCTCAGCCGCGCGGATGTTTTGGGCGCGCGTATGGTGGGCGATCCGTTGACTGTGCGCGATTGTTGTCTTGTCACCGATGGCGGCGGGGCGATCGTGATGGTTCGCGCCGACCGTGCCAGGGACTTCCCTAAGGCCCCGGTTTACGTTTTGGGCAGCGCGGCGGAAAGCTCGCACCGGCAAATATCGCAGATGAAGGATTTCACCGTGACCGCCGCCCGCGAGTCGGGCGCACGCGCCTTTGCCGCGGCGGGCGTGTCGCCTTCGGACATTCAGGCGGTCGAGCTTTACGATGCGTTCACCATCAATACGATCCTATTTCTGGAAGATCTCGGCTTTTGTGCCAAGGGCGAGGGCGGTGCCTTTGTCGAGGGCGGGCGCATCGCGCCGGGCGGGGTCTTGCCGGTGAATACCAATGGCGGGGGTTTGTCCTGTGTGCATCCCGGCATGTATGGCATTTTCACCGTGATCGAGGCGGCGCGGCAGATCCGTGGCGATGCGCCCGGCATTCAGTTGAGGGATGTCGACCTGGCGCTGGCCCATGGGAACGGCGGTGTGCTGTCCAGTCAGGTCACGGCAATCTTGGGTTCGCAAAACACCCTCTAAGAACAAACCAGGGAGGAAAGATCATGCCATTGGATTTCGACGCGCTATCGAACTGGGACTTCGAAGAGATCGAGCAGACACTGACCGAGCGGGATACGATCCTTTATGCGCTCGGCCTCGGGTTTGGCGAGGATCCGACCGACAGGAAAGAGTTGGCCTTTGTCTATGAAGCTGGGCTGAGGGCGGTTCCCTCAATGGCGGTCACGATGGGGTACCCGGGCTTCTGGCTGCGCGACCCCAAGACCGGCGTGAACTGGCAGAAGGTGCTGCATGGTGAACAATGGCTAGACATCTACAAGCCGCTGCCGGTGAACGGCAACATCATCGGCCGCAGCCGGATCGACTTTATTTCCGACAAGGGCGAGGGCAAAGGTGCCGTCATCTACCAGAGCCGCGACATCATCAATGCCGATAGCGGCGAAAAGCTGGCTCGCGTGGCGATGTCGGCCTTCTGCCGTGGCGATGGTGGGTTCGGTGGCGAAAACAGGCCCGGCCCGGCCCCGGCGGCCTTGCCCGACCGCGCGCCCGATCATGTCTGCGATATCGAAACACTGCCGCGCCAGGCGCTGGTTTACCGCCTTAGCGGTGACATGAACCCGCTTCATGCCGACCCGGATGTGGCGCGTTCGGTCGGGTTCGACCGCCCGATCCTGCACGGCCTTGCGACCTATGGTCTGGCGGCGCGGGCGATCCTCAAATCGCTGCTCGATTATGACGCCGCCCGGCTTGTCGGGCTGGACGTGCGGTTTTCCGCCCCGGTCTATCCCGGCGAGACCGTGCGGTTTGAGATCTGGGAAGAGGGTGGCGAGGCCCGGTTCCGCGCTTCGATCCCGGCCCGCGACGTGGTGGTTCTAAACAATGGGGCTGCGCGTTTCGCGTGAGGGAGGGAGGATGACACAGCCGCTCAAGGATATCTTGGTGCTGGATTTCAGCACCCTTCTTCCCGGCCCGATGGCCACGCTCATGTTATCCGAAGCCGGGGCCGAGGTTATCAAGTTCGAGCGCCCGGGCACGGGTGAAGACGCACGCCTGACCGCGCCAAAAATAGACGGGGAGAGCATTGGCTTCGCTGTTTTGAATCACGGCAAGCGGTCAGTGGCTATCGACCTCAAGTCAAAGGGCGCAATGAATGTTCTGCGCCCTTTGCTTGAAAAGGCCGATGTTCTGGTAGAGCAATTTCGCCCCGGAGTGATGGACCGGCTCGGTCTGGGATACGAGGCCGTGCGCGAGATCAATCCCGGTCTCATCTATTGTTCGATCACCGGCTATGGACAGACCGGCCCGAAGGCTTCGACTGCCGGGCACGATCTCAATTATGTGGGCGATTCGGGGATCCTGTCGCTGAGCCGGGGACCGGATCAGCAGCCAACCATGCCCTTCGGGTTGGTCGCTGATATCGGGGGCGGAACCTATCCGGCGGTGGTGAATATCCTGCTGGCCCTGATTGCGCGGCAGGCAAGCGGTCAGGGGACGCATCTTGATGTCGCCATGTCTGAGGGGGCGTTTGCCTTTGCCTACTGGGCCCATGCAGATGGCGTGATCGCCGGCAATGACATCGCAAGCGGCAGCAGCCGTCTGACCGGCGGCCTAGCGCGCTATCGTCTCTATACCGCGGCGGACGGCCGTCAGATCGCCGTCGGGGCGATCGAGGAAAAGTTCTGGCAGAGGTTCTGCGATGTCATCGGCCTGCCGCAGGAGCTTCGTGATGACTGGTCCGACCCCAATGCCAGTGTTGCGGAAGTGGCGCGCCGTCTGGGCGACCAGCCCTCGACCCATTGGGAGTCTTTGTTGGCCGCGGCGGACTGTTGCTGTTCCGTCGTGAAAACGCCAGCCGAAGCTGCGGCCGATCCGCATTTTATCGCACGCGGCGTATTCGCGCGGAAGCTGAACATTTCTGGTCGGGAGGTACCGGCGCTGCCGCTGCCAATTGCTCCGGAATTCCGTTGTGCGGCAACTTCGGCCGGCCGTGCTGCGGCTTTGGGGGAAGACAATACCCGCTTTGGCCAGGACTTGCGAAAAACAGAATAAATCTCGTTGACCCGCAGGTTTTCAGATTGTATTCTAACATTTGTTAGAAAAAAATGGACAGATCCAATGGCCCAACCCCATGACGACCTGCCGACAGAAGCTGCGCGCTTTGTCTTGCCCGCGCACTTTGTCGAGAGCGACAGCCTCGAAGTGCAGGGTTTCATCACATCGGCTTTGCGCGATCTTCCTGTGGACGCGACCAATCGAGATAAGGCGATCCGCCTGTTCGAAGCGGTTCGCGACGATATCCGTTACGACCCGTATTGTTTTGCGCTGGATGAAGATTCTTATCGTGCCAGCCGGATCGCCGGGGCGGAGGCAGCCTTCTGCGTCCCCAAGGCAATCCTACTTGCCGCCTGTCTGCGCGCCGTCGGTATCCCCGCCGCTTTGGGATTCGCGGACGTGCGCAACCACCTGAATACTCCCAAGCTGCAGGAGCTGATGGGGACCGATCTCTTTATCTATCACGGTTATGTTCAACTTTGGCTGGGTGGTGAATCCTATAAGGTCACACCCGCTTTCAACATAGAGCTGTGTGAAAGATTCGGGGTCAAGCCTCTGGTCTTTGACGGCTATCATGATGCTCTTTTCCACGAATTCGACGAGCAGGACCAGCGCCACATGGAATATGTGAACGACCGGGGTCTTTATGTCGATGCGCCGATGGCGGAATTCCTGACGGCCTTCAAGGAAACCTACCCGAAACTGGAAGAGTTCAACCGGGTGAGAATCTCCAAAGATTCGAGCGGGTATGATTCCGGTTTCGCAAAGGAGGGGGCCGCTTGAAATATCTTGACGATTTCGAGTCGGGCCAAGTCTTTCACTTTCGCAGCGCCCCGATGAGCGCACAGTCCATAAAGGCCTTTGCCCAGGAGTGGGACCCGCAACGGCTGCACACCGACGAAGACTATGCGACCGCGATACATGGCAGCCTGATCGCCTCGGGATTTCAGACCGTGCTTGAGGTGTTCAAACCTGTCGTGACGGAATTGATGGTCGAGGTGGCCAATATCGGCGGCATGGGCTTCGAGAATCTGCGCTGGCTGCTGCCTGTCCGCCCGGATGAACCCCTCGATATCGAAATGACTATCAACTCGGTCACGCCGTCCAAAAGCAAGCCCGATCGAGGTGTTTTGCACTATACGCTCAGCGTCAGGAACCCCAAGGGCGAGGTGGTTCTTTCAGCTGACGTCCCATTGATGATGAAGCGAAAACGAAATGACACAGGTTGATATGCAATCCAGCGAACAAGAAGAAGACCTTCGCCTGCTGCGCGAAAGCGCGCGCACGCTGTTTGACCGCGCGGGCGGAAGTGGACGGTCGCGAAAGCTCCGCGATGCCGGGGGCGAATTTGACCCGGATATGGTCCGGGAATTGGGCGAAGCCGGTGTTTTTGGCGTGGCCGTGCCCGAAGAACAGGGGGGGCTTGGCATGGGCCTGGCTGCCGGTGGCGTTATCGCCGAAGAGGTCGGCCGCGTGATCGCCCCGGAACCGGTCGTGGCGACGATTGGTCTTGGCCTAGGCCTTCTGCGCCGCCTTTGCCCGGAGCATCCGAAGCTGGAACAGCTTATCGGCGGCGAGGCATCGCTGGCGGTTGCCTGGCAGGAACGTGGTCCGGGCGGCGCTTCCGCTGATGCGACTTGCCGGTATGCGGACGGAAAGCTGACCGGCGGCAAGGCCTGGGTGGTTGGCGCGGGAGGAACGCAGGATTTCCTTGTTGTAGCCGAAGCAGATGGTGGCCCGGTTCTAGTTCTGGCCGAGGCCAGCGCGGATGGGCTTGTTACGACCAGGCGGGCGCAGGCCGATGGCAGTTCCTTGGGCGAGCTTTCCTTTTCAGGAACGCCGGCTGCGGAGCTGGCCTGCGGTGCCGCGGTTCAGGGAGCGCTGTCCGAGGCTGTGGCCGACGCAACGGCGCTTGCCGCAGCCGAGCTTGTCGGCCTGAGCCAGCGCGCCTTCGAGATTACGCTCGACTACATCAAGACGCGCGAGCAGTTCGACAAGCCGATCGGATCCTTCCAGGTCATCCAGCACCGCGCCGTCGACCTGAACGTGATGTGCGAGGTCGCGCAGGCCGCAGTGCGCGAAGTTCTGATGCGGATGGATGGCGAAACGGACGCAAGTATCCGCGCACGTCTGGCCAGCCGGGCCAAGGCACGGGCGGTCACGGCCGCCAGGAAAGTCACCCGCGACGCCATCCAGCTGCACGGCGCGGTCGGCTACACCGATGAATTCGATATCGGGCTTTATCTGAACCGGGCGCTGGTGCTGTCGGCCTGGCTGGGCGACGACGCCTATCACCGTCGGATCTGGTTTGACGCGCGCGAAGAAGAGGGGGCCGCACAATGACCGACTGGAACGCAATGAGCGATGCGGAATTCCGCAAAGAGGTGCGCGGGTTCCTCGAGGCCGAGTACCCCGAAGAGCTGCGCCATCTGCCGCACCGCCCCAAGTTCGCCGAGATTGAACATTGGCATCGCAAGCTGCACACCAAGGGATGGGTTGCGCCGGCCTGGCCCGCGGAATACGGCGGTATGGGGCTGAATGCCGCCAAGCTGCTGATCTTCTACGAAGAGCAGCAGCGCTGGGGTGTCAATCGTGGTCGAGACATGGGTGTGCAGATGGTCGGCCCCCTGATCATCAAGTTCGGCACTCAGAAACAAAAAAACTATTGGCTGCCGCGAATCCTCAGTTGCGAAGACATCTGGTGCCAGGGGTATTCGGAACCCGGTGCCGGGTCCGATCTGGCCAACCTGCGCACACGCGCAGAGATTGACGGCGACGACTTTGTCATAAACGGACAGAAGATCTGGACCACGATGGCGCATGACGCCACGCACATCTTCATGCTGGTCCGCACCGATCCGGACGCGCCCAAAAAACAACAGGGAATCAGCTTTGTCCTTGCGCCGATGGATCAACCCGGTGTCGAGGTGCGCACGATCACCACGCTTTCGGGGGAAACGGAATTTTGCGAGGTTTTCTTCGACAATGCCCGTACACCCCGCGAAAACCTCGTGGGCGAGTTGAACAAGGGCTGGACCATGGCCAAGGCGCTCCTGAGCTTCGAGCGCATCTTCATCGGCTCGCCCAGCCTGGCCCAGAACGCGTTGGGGCAGCTTGAGAGCTTCGCACGGGGCCGTGGCGCTTTTGACGATCCAGTGTTCCGCGACCGCTTTGCGCAAGCCGCGCTTGATGTCGAGGATCACGCGGCGCTTTACTCCCGTTTCGCCGACCAACTGAAGCGCGGCGAAACGCTGGGCGCCGATGTCTCGATGCTCAAGATCTGGGTGACCGAGTGCTTTCAGCGCATCACCGAGCTGATGATCGAGGCAGCCGGACCCGATGGCGGCACCGTCGGCCCGCTTCAGGTCGGCAATGTAAGCGTCGATGTCCTTGCGAGTTTCTACAAGGCCAGACCGACGACGATCTATGGAGGGTCGAACGAGATCCAGCGAAACATCCTGTCCAAGGCCGTTCTCGGATTGCCTGACTGAACCTAATACCCTGAGGAGGAAAAGAACCATGTCCGATCGTTACGCAAAATATCACAAGATGAAATTCGACTACCCGGCTGATCGCGTCCTGCGCATCACGTTCGACCGCCCTGAGACCTTCAATTCCGTAGATGCGGAAACCCACACTCAGATGACAGATATGTGGATCGATATCGATCGTGACCCCGACATCAATGCGGTCATAGTCACCGGCGCGGGCAAGGCATTCTCGGCCGGCGGCGATTTCAGCCTGATCGAAAACATGATCGGCAATTCGTACGAGATCATGAAGACGTGGAAAGAGGCCAAAGACCTCGTCTACAACATCATCAACTGTAACAAGCCGATTATTTCCGCCATCAACGGCCCTGCCGCCGGTGCCGGCCTTGTGGTGGCCATCCTAGCCGACATCTCGATCGCCGGTAAGAAGGCCAAGATCGTCGATGGTCACCCGCGTCTGGGCGTTGCCGCTGGCGATGTCGCGGCAATCATCTGGCCATTGCTGACCTCGATGGCCAAGGCGAAATACTATTTGATGACTTGTAAGCCGGTTTCGGGCGAAGAGGCCGAGCGCATCGGCCTAGTGTCAATGTGCGTCGAAGATGACGAGTTGCAGCAAATCGCTTTGGATACGGCCGTCGAGCTCGCCAACGGCTCGCAAAGCGCGATCCGCTGGACCAAATATTCGCTGAACAACTGGCTGCGCCAGGCTGGCCCGATCTTCGATGCCTCGACTGCGCTTGAAATGCTCGGGTTCATGGGCGAAGACGTCAAGGAAGGGGTACTGTCGCATCGCGAGAAGCGCGCGCCGAACTTCCGCAAGGACTGCCCGCTTTAAGCCACGACTGAACAGGGAGGCATGATCATGTCTGAAGACATCTATAAGGACATAGCTCAAGCCTATGCCGCCGCAGCCGAAAGGGCATCTGGGCTGAAATCACGATTTGCGGCTGCCGGATTCGATCCGGCGGCCGTCAGGTCCTTGGCAGATCTGTCACGGCTGCCGGTGATGAAGAAGGAAGAGCTTCTCAAGCTCCAGCGCGCCAATCCGCCCTTCGGCGGGTTTCTCGCTGCCGATCTAAAGGATGTCGGCCGGATCTACGTGTCGCCCGGCCCGATCTTCGAGCCGTCGCTTTCGGGCGGCGGTGGCCACGGCTTGGACCTTCTATTCAGATCGGCCAGCGTGGGTGCGGGCGACATCATTCTGAACACCTGGATGTATCACCTCGTGCCGGCGGGGCTTTTGTTCGACGAAGCGGCACAGGCCGCCGGGGCCACCGTAATTCCCAGCGGCGTCGGCAATACCGAGCTTCAGGCGCAGATCATCGTCGAAACCGGCGTCACTTCGATCTGCGCATCCACCGCGTTTTTCCTGACGCTGGCGGACAAGGTGATCGAAACCTATGGCCGCGACGCTTGGAAGGTGAAAACGGCCTTCCTCGGTGGTGAGATGGGCGACTGGATGGCCAAGCGCCGCCGGATCGAGGCAGACTATGGCGTGTCGACCTGGGCTGCCTATGCCACTGCGGATTTGGGCCTTGTCGGCTATGAGGATGGCGGCGACGGCTATGTGGTTCATCCCGACCGCGTGGTGCAAATCTGCGATCCGATCAGTGGAGAACAGGTCGCTCACGGGGAACCGGGTGAGGTTGTTGTGACCGCGCGCGATGCCACCTGGCCGATGATTCGGTTTGGCACCGGAGACAGCGCCTTTGCGCTGGGGAGCAACGCGGATGGCACCGTCAGCCGAATTTCTGCACTGCAGGGCCGAGTCGGCGCAGCGGTCAAAGTGCGCGAGATTTTCGTTTATCCGCGCGTGATCGAAGAAGTTGTCATCGGTACGCCGGGCGCAAAGGCCGCGCAGGCCGTGGTAACGCGCGAGAACGATCGCGACATGATCCGCATCTCGCTTGTGCTGGAAGACGGTGCCGATGCCTCGGCCGCAATCATCGCCGCTGCCGAGGCCTTCAAGTCGCATTCCAGGATCCGCGCCGACGCGGTGAGCGTGGTGCCGGAGTTGCCGGAGAATGCCGATCTGATCGTCAACGACAAGGACGGATGAGGCGCGGACCCGGACCGCGCTGATTTTCCGGGCAGATCGCAAGGCGGCCGACCAAATCCGGCTGATATGACTGTCTTGACCGAAACGGGTTTGCGCAAAGTTGCCGGCGCTCAGCTGCAGAGCGCGTCCTTCGCGGCACGGGATTCCCGGTCGATGTAGTCCGCCGTTGTCGTCACCGCGTGAACCGCTCCGATGCCCTGACCGCAGCCCCAAATGTCGCGCCATGCCTTCGGGCGGACGTCGCCGGTGGAGAGGTTTAGCTTGTTGCCTTCGCCGGTCAGGTTTTCCGGATCCAGGCCTACTGACCGGATCGAAGGTTTGAGGTAATTGGCATTCACCCCGGTGAAATGGCTGGTGTAGAGAATGTCCTCGGCCGCGCTGTCCACGATCATCTGCTTGTAGCTTTCGGCGGCGACAGCTTCGGTCGTGGCGATGAAGAGCGAACCGATATAGCCAAAATCCGCGCCCATGGCGGCTTCGGTTTCGCACAGGAGTACCACGTCGAGCGGTATTTCCGCGAAAGCGTGCTGAACTTCATCGCCCCAGTCAGCGAGGAACTGATCCTCTCTCACGTGGCCGAGAAAGCGCTGGGGATGCCCAAGTCCTACTGACCGGCAATCGCCGCACCAACGCCGCCGCGGCCTCGGTCGGCGCAATCGCATGTATGTGCGATCTGGCGGCCTCGGCCGAGCAAGTCGATGACGGTAGAGACGGACATCGGCGAAATGGGTTTCATCGACATGATCTAGTTCACCGCTACGGGAAAAAACCCAATTCAAGCACCCGCGCGATAACCAACGCGATCATCCGTACGGCCTCACCCCCTTTGCCATCGCCTCGCGGATGACCATTCTCGGTGTGCCGAATAACTTCGGGGTGCAGTGGCGGCAGGTCTTATGGGTGCGGGGGGGCACTGCTTGGGCACCATGCCGAATGCCGCCTCCTTCATCTGCGACGAAATAGGCGGCCCGACAGACGACGCGGCCACTGACGCCCGCGCATGAGGTGGTGAGTGCATATCGCGCCGCAGGACGCACCGTACCGGACATGCCCGTCCTCCGCGGGATCTCCGGCGAGAACGGGTTCGTCGGCCGACACTGGCGGTTCATGACGGTCGTCGAGTCCGCCACGCGTACGGAGTTCGCCCGTTTTTCCATGTTCCATAGCTCATCTCCTTTGTTGATAAGCGTTCACAGAAGAGCACTGGCCGTTCAGCTTGATGGCTTTAAGCTCCACGGCAGTAGGTGACCTGCCACAGAACTTTCATCCAGCCGCGATTTGAGCCCGGTTAGTGATACGCCGACTGGCGCTGCTGGAGCTACTGACAGATGCGCGGAACTTTAGAATGGTGCAGCGCAGCTTTCGGTTGCGATGCCCAAGTCCTCGGCGAACGCCTTGGGCGTCTGGTAGCCGAGGCCCGAATGCGGCTTCCTCGTTGTACAACTGAACACTAGAACACCCACGTTATCGATTGGCGCGAGGTTCTTCTATCGATGACGTCCATGGTCTGGCCGGTCGGTTTATCTCCATAAAGTGATCGACAAACCTGGTGTGGCGATGTTTCGATGCAATCTCACTGGCGGCCGGGCGGACCGGTCTCTGGAAGTCCAGTCTGGATGTTTGACCGGGTAGCATCTGCCGACTGTCGCGGTATCGATGATCAGGATGCCCTGACGGTGCTTGCAGAGTTGGTCCGCGATGCTGGCCGTAGCTTATTCGACAAATTCGCTTCCTCTTGGCCCCTCCGCTCGGGTCGAGGCAAGGTTTGGATCGACCTGCTTAACGCCATTGGGCCGGAACGATCACGCCGTGGCTGCACCGCGTGTGCCGTACCGGCCCGGGCGCATTTCAGAACGCGTTCAACCCGGTCAGGTTGCGCCCGATGACCAGCTTCTGGATTTCGGTGGTGCCGTCCGGGATCGGCATGACCTTGGCATTGCGGAAGTGCCGTTCGACGGGAAACTCTTTGGTGATACCATTGCCGCCGTGAATCTGCACGGCCTTGCCGGCGATTTCGACTGCCATTTCAGTCGCATACCATTTCGCCATCGAGGTCTGCGTGTCGCAGCGCACGCCCAGTTCCAGAAGTTGCAGCCCACGCTGGCACAACAGGCGCGCAGCATCCAGATGCGTGGCCATGTCGGCTAGGTAGCCCTGGATCAACTGGTGCCCGCCGATCGGCTTGCCGTGCTGCTCGCGCTCTTTCGAATAAGAGACTGCGCACTCCAGCGCCGCTTGTGCAATACCGACGCTTGTCAGCCCCACAAAGACCCGCGCGCTCTCAAAAAGCTTCAATGTCTGGAACAGGCCCCCGCCTGCATTTCCCAGAACATGTTCGGCGCTGGTTTCCGCACGGTCAAAGAACAATTCGCAGGTCGAGGCGCCGACAAGCCCCATCTTGCGCAGCTCGCGGCTTTCATAACCGCCCTTGTCGCGATCCACGATAACCATCGAAATGCCACCGTCCAAATTGCAGACAACGATGGCGAAATCCGATTGCGCACCGTTGGAAATCCACAGCTTCTGTCCGCTGACAAAAATCCTGTCGCCGTGGCGCTCCGCGCGGGTCTTGACCTCACGCACGTTCGAGCCGACGGAGGGTTCGGAAATGCAAGTGGCGCAAATGCGCTCACTGCGCAGGAGCGGTTTGAGATAAGCCTCTTTCTGCGCCGCGTCGCCCATCAGGTTGAGCGCGAATGCGGCATGACCCTGAATCAGAACGGCGATCGCCAGATCGGCCCAAACCCGCGCCAGTTCCTCGTAGAGGATACCATAGGTCAAGCGGTCGATCCCCGCGCCACCGTCCTCTTCGGGAAGCAAGCCGCTGATGAGCCCGAATTCCTCGACCTTGGTGAACAAGCCCTTGAGGGTTTCCGCATCCGGAGGATGGCCCAGATCTTCGTATTTTTCCACTAGCGGAGCGAATTCCGCATTGGCCATCTTGCGGAAGTTTTCCAGCAACATGCGCTGGTCGTCGGTATAAATCGCCTGTGCGGCAGCAATCACATTTTCCATTTTCTTTTCCTTGTTTCAGCGGCCCAGAATGGTGACGCAGGCGGCGGCTTCCTCGACGCCGTGCAAGCCGCCGCCATTTTCGGCGATGGCGTTCTGTGCGCCGTCAACCTGGCGTGCGCCAGCCTCGCCGCGTAGTTGCGTGACCAGTTCGAATATCTGGCCAATCCCGGTGGCACCCACCGGGTGGCCCTTGGATTCCAGCCCGCCCGAGGTGTTCACCGGGATGCGCCCGCCGATCGTTGTCTCGCCGCGGAGGCTGGCCGGGCCACCTTCGCCGAACGGGACAAAGCCCAGGTTCTCTATCTGGATGACCTCGCCCACGGCGGTTGCGTCGTGCACTTCGGCGAGGGACATGTCATCGGGGCCAAGCCCGGCTTGTTCATAGGCTTGCAGGGCGGTAAGGCGGGTCAGGTGGTTTTCGTGATCCTCGGGCGCGCGGTCGGTGCCCGAGCGCAGGACCGCTGCCTTGACCCTGATCGCGCGGGTCCGGTCGATGCCCAGCCGTTTGAGGCCCTCGCCCGTACAAAGCACCGCCGCCGCCGCTCCGTCGGAAATCGGGGCGCACATGGGAAGGGTCAGCGGGTAGGTGATGGGCGGCGCGGCGAGCACCTGATCAATGCTCATGCTGTCGCGATATTGCGCCAGCGGATTATGTACCGAGTGCCCGTGGTTCTTGGCGGACACGGCCGCGAAGTGTTCCTGTGTCGTGCCAAAGGTTTTCATGTGCAGCCGCGCGAAGCCGGCATAGACATCCATGAACACGCTATATGGCTTGGACGATTTCGAGCCTTCGGGTTCCTCCACCCCGGCACCCAGATCGGCCAGGCGCTGCGCGACCGCTTCGCCATTGCTCACGTCCCAGCCGCTGTCGAAGGCCGAGAACATCAGCGCGCGATCATCGGAATACATCTTTTCCGCACCCACGGCGAGGCAGCAATCGCCGTTGCCGGCCTTGAGAAAATCGACCGCCAGCTTGAAACCAGTCGCGCCGCTGGCGCAGGCGTTCTCGACATTCACCACTGGAACGCCCTGAATGCCGATCTCGCGCAGCGCTATCTCTCCGCGGATCATGTGTTGGCCCTCCATGTGGCCCTGCACGGCGTTCGAGAAAAACGCGCCTTCGATGCGCTTTGCCGAGAGTCCGGCATCGGCAAGAGCGCCGGTGACGGCCTCGCGGGTCATGTCCTTGATGGACTTGTCCCGAAACTTTCCGAACGGCGTCATGCCGACGCCGATGACATATATGTCCTGCATCATTCGTCCTCCTGTATCAGTATCCGCGAAACCGAGGCTTGCGCTTCTCATTGAACGCCGCCAGCCCTTCGTGCATGTCCCAGGATCGCATATGAGCGCGCAGATTTAGCATCTCTTCGGCGAGCGCGGCAGGCTCGTCTACGTTCAGCGACCGGTTGGCGACCGACTTCATGCGGCGCAGCACGGCCGGGCTCTTGTCGGACAGCTTGTCGGCAAAGGCCTGCACCGTCTCGCGAAGCTGGGCGTCCGCAACCACCTTGTTGACCAATCCCCACTCCATCATCTCCCGCGCCGAGACATTTTCGCCCGAGAAGAGCAGGTACTTCGCGCGGTTCAGTCCGACCCGGCGCGGCAGGATCGCCGCGCCGCCCGCACCGGGAAAGACACCGAAATTGGAATGGGCATCGCCCATCTGCGCGCTTTCGGCGGCAAAGACCAGATCGCAGGACATCACCATTTCCAGCCCGCCCGCCATGGCCAGCCCGTTGACGGCGGCGATCACAGGCTTGGGGCCATGGCGTATCAGCCCGAACGTGTGCTCGACCAGGTCGAGCAGGTCGGGCTCTCCGGGTTCGTGACTTGCGCTGGCCACTTCCTTGAGATCGGCCCCCGCGCAGAACGCGCGGCCCGAGCCGGTCAGGACAATGGCGCGAACGGCGTCGTCGGCAATCGCGGCTTCAAGCGCATTTGTCATATCGCGCAGCATCTGCATCGACATGGCGTTCAACTGCTCGGTGCGCTGGAAGGCAATCCATTCGGTTCTGGCCACACGTTCGACGGTAAGGGTGCTGGGTGTTTCAGTCATTGTAACCCTCGGAATAAAAACAACATTTGCTGAGTTGGGCTTGCCTTTTAGCGCGGATTGCGTTGCACTGAGCTGGATACGCGCGCGGAAGAAACAAGACCTGGAGCCTGATATGAGCACTGCACCACTGGCCGGATTGAAAATCCTCAGCCTCGCGGAACAATTCCCCGGACCCTACGCGACGATGCTTCTGTCGGATATGGGTGCCGAGGTGATCATGGTCGAACGGCCCGGCGTCGGCGATCCCGCGCGGCAGTTTCCGCCGCTTTTTCGGGCGCTCAACCGGGGCAAGCGCAGCGTGGCGCTCGATCTGAAATCCGCGGAGGGGATCGCGCGGTTTCGTGAGATGGTCAGCAAATCCGATGTCATCGTCGAAGGCTTTCGCCCCGGCAAGCTGGCAGCACTTGGCGCCGGGTTCGAGGACATGCGCAAGATCAATCCGCGGCTGGTCTATGTGTCGATCTCGGGATACGGGCAAGACGGCCCCTATCGCGACAGGGCGGGGCATGACCTCAGCTATGAAGGCGTCGGTGGTCTTCTGGCCGATCAGGCCGAGGCCGGGCAACCGGGGCCGGTGCCGACCCTGCCGCTTGCGGATATCGGCGCCGCGCTGTTTGCGGCGATCGCGATCCTCTCGGCTGTGGTATCCAGCCAGCGGACGGGGCAGGGCCGTTACGTCGATGTCTCGATGTCGGATGCGGTGGTCTCGATGCTCACGGCCTTCCTTGTGCCCGCGGCCAATGGCACGCCGCTGGGCGAGTTCATCTCTGAGCCGGGCTATGGCGTGTTCACCTGCAAGGACGGCAAACTGCTGACGCTGTCCATCGCGCATGAGGACTGGTTCTGGCATCCGTTCTGCGAGGCGATCGACAAACCGGACCTCGCCGGGATGAAAAGCCGCGACCGTGTCACGCGCAAGGACGAGTTGCGGGAGGAGATTGCGGCGGTTCTTGTCGGCAAGACGCGCGCGGACTGGGGCGGTCTCTTTGACAAGGCCGGCGTACCCTGGGGCCCTGTCAATTCGCTGGCCGAGGCCATGAACGATCCGCATGTGCGCGCCCGCCGGTTGCTGCGCACCATCGCGCACGATGGCGGCAAGACAGAGACTTTTCTGGTCCAACCCCTGAAATTCGACGGTTTCGAAACCGAGATTTCGGGGCTGCCGCCGGAGATCGGCGCCGATAATAAACGCTTGTTCGAGGGCGGCCCCAATTGATTGCGACTGCCCATATTCGGCTCTAGCAAGCAAATGAATAACCGCCATTCACCGGATAGGTCTGGCCGGTGATCCAGCTTGCTGCATCCGAGCAAAGAAACAGGATCATGCCTGCCGCGTCTTCCGGCTCACCCAGCCGCCGGACTACATATTGCGAAAGCGCCCGCTTTTCGGTCTCCGCATCCGGGATCAGATCGGCGACCGCCGGGGTTCTGGTGCCGCCTAGGGCGACGCAGTTTGCGGTAACTCCGAACCGGCCACCGGCCTTTGCAATGGCGCGCATGAAGCCCGCCGCCCCGGCCTTGGCACCGGAATAGACCGCCAGGTGCGGCTCGCCCACCCGGCCTGCGTCGGAAATGACCGTCACGATGCGTCCGTAGCCACCCTTGACCATCATCGGCATGGCGTGGCGGGTGCAGTTCAGCACGCCATCGAAATTGGTGGCCATCCAGCGCCGCCATTCGGCGGGGTTTGATTCCCAGAACGGTACAAGATCGTCGAGCCGTGACGTCGGCCCGGCATTACCAGCATTATTGACCAGAATTTCCACGCTACCAAAGACGCGCTGCGCCTCGGAAAAGGCCGCGCCCACAGCATCGAAATCCGACACGTCAAAGGCCATCGGTAGCGCCTTTGCACCAGCCGCTTCCACTTCCGCCGCGACGCTTTCGGCCCGCGCGGCGTGGAAATCGTTGACCACAACGGCACCCGCGCCATGTTCGGCGAGATAAAGCGCGACCTGACGACCCACGCCTTGTCCGGCCCCGGTTACAAGTGCGGTATGACCCTTGATGTCCAGCAATTCAGTCATTGTATTTCCCCTCCTATCCGAGCCATCTCTTGCGGCGCCGATAATGCTTGATTTCGCGATAGCTCTTGCGTTCACCGGAGGCGGTGACACCAAGATAGAATTCTCTGATGTCTTCGTTGCCGGCGAGCTTGTGGGCGGGGCCATCCAAGACGATGCGCCCGTTTTCCATCACATAGGCGTAATCGGCGATCGACAGGGCGGCGGCGCTGTTTTGTTCAACAAGAAAGAAGGTCGTGCCTTCGCGCTTGAGCTGTTTGAGAACTTCGTAGACGTCACGGACCATCATCGGCGCCAGACCCAGCGACGGCTCGTCGATGGCGATGATCTTGGGCCTCGCCATCATGGCCCGGCCGATCAAAAGCAGTTGCTGCTCACCGCCGGACATGAACCCCGAGGTGCGGTTGCGCAGGTCCGCAAGACGCGGCATCAGACTGTAGACATGAGCCAGACGGTTTTTCAGTTCGGTGGAATTGGTCACCATATGCCCGCCGACAATCAGGTTCTGTTCCGATGTCAGGTGACGCAGCACGCGTCGGCCCTCCATCACATGGATAAGGCCATTCTTTACCACATTCGACGCTTCCATGTTCTGAATCGGCGTGCCGTTCAGGACGATCGAACCGGCGGACACGGTTCCGTCTTCGGATTTCAGAGTTCCGGAAATCGCCTTGAGCGTCGTGCTTTTCCCTGCCCCGTTTCCACCGAGAAGCGCAACACACTGACCCTCGCGCACGGTCATTGAGATCCCTTTGAGCGCCAGAATGACGTCGGAATAGGTCACTTCCACGTTATTGAGTTCGAGCATAACTTCGGGTCCGGATCCAGAGAAAGGGTCGGGCACCACGATCGCGGTGCCCGGGTTTTGTTCACCACTTGCTCAAATCGGGAACATCGACGCCGGTCGCCGCGATGGTGATCTTCCCGTCCTTAACCGTGCCCACGTTCACCTTGAGTCCTTTCAGAGGAAAGGGGGCTTCTGGGGTGAAAGTGAGACTCGGAAGGAAGCCATGGGTTTCCTCCGAGGTGATCGGCTTGGCAAAGAGCGCCTCGCGCACCAGCTCGCCCGTCAGACCTTCGGCACCGTTCTCCTCGATCGCGTGCTCGATCACGGCCACGGTATAGATGGCCTGGGAAATCCCCATGGCCGTCACGACATTCCAGGGCGCCTTGAGCCCGTAATCCGAAACTAGGGTCTGGTAAAACTGCCGCGCTTCTGTGTCCTCATCGGCCGCGATCACCATGCCGTAGGCCTCAAAGTCGCCTTCAAGCTGCGCCAGCCCGCCAAGCGCTTTGCCCGAGGCAGGCAGCCCGTTATGCGAGCTCATCATGATCGGGATGTCGGCCCCGTTGGCCTGCAACCCGCGTTTCGCGGCGACCACGATCGAGGTGTTGGTCTGGATGATCACCGCTTCGGCCCCCGACCGCGCGACGCGACGCATTTGCGCGGTCAGGTCGGTCGGCTGCACGTCGGTATAGATGACCTCAACCAAATCGGCGGCCTCGGGATGCTCTTCGGCATAGACTTCGAGCCCCTTTCCCATATCGACATAGGCAGGGGATGCCTCGGAGGACAGGACCGCGAATTTTATGGGTTCGTCGCCGCCACGCTGTTCGCGCATCCAAGCCAGAAAGCCTGCGGCTTCATGCGAATAGGTCGGGCGCGGATTAAATATCCAGGAATCGGGCTGCCAGGCAAAGCCATAGGCGGCCGTGGCCATGAACATCGGGATCTTGTCTTCGGGTAAGCGTTCGGACAGGGCCGCCACGTCCGGCCCGCCAAGGCCGACCACGGCGATCGGCGCCAGCTCCGACTTGATTCCGGGCCACAGGCTGGCGACCTGTGCGGCATCATATCGGGTCTCGTAGTTCTTGTAGTTCAGCTTGACGCCGAGTTCCTTGCCGCTGGTCGCGTTCCACCAGTCGAAAACGACCTCCCGGCTTGAGGCCAAGATCGGCATGATGTCGGCATAGGGGCCAGAAAAGTCCGACAGAAGCGCAAGGTTATATGTGGTCTCCGCCTGTGCCTTCATTGGTAGCGCCGTGGCGAGCGCCAGCGTTCCGGCGGCCAGCAGCCCCCCAAGGCCCGATTTGCTGAGGTATGTCATTTTCATTCTCCTCCCAGGTTATAGACCGCCCCGAAATCAATAGGGGAACGGCCAGATACGATAAGACGATTTCAGGATATTCCAGCGGTGCATCACCCCCTTGGGTTCAAGGATCATGAACAAGGCAATCACGCCACCAAGAATGACGTTCATGCCCGCGAACACGATATCGCCTCCCAGAAACGAGACGGAATCGGCGATATTCGGGCCGACTGTGGCAATAACTTCCTGGATGGTGCGAATGACGAAGACACCGACCAGCGCCCCGACGATCGACCCCATTCCACCGACGATGATCATCGCCACGAAAAAGATGGAATGGAACAGGGTGAATTGATCGACCCCGACAAAGCGGATCATGTAGGCCCAGAGTGCCCCGCCGACGCCAGCATAGAAGGCGCCGATCAGAAAGGCATTCGCCTTGGTAGCCGCTACATTGATCCCCATGATGCCTGCGGCCACGTCATCGTCCCTGACCGCGATGAAGGCGCGACCGAAGCGCGACCGGATGATCCCGAACGCGCCTGCGATCATGATCGCGGCAACCGCAAGGTTCATGTAGAATTGCTGGGTCTCGGTGACGAAGCGCAGCCCGAATATCTCTGCTGCCGGCACGGTGACTCCATTTGAGCCACCTAGCCAGGAGGATGGCAGGTTCAGGACTGCAAAATGAAAGATGAACTGTGCCGCGAGAGTCGTCAGCGCCAGATAGAACCCCTTGATCCGAGTCGCCGTCAAACCGAAGAGAAAGCCGAACAGCGCAGCCGCGAACCCGGCCAACGGTATGGTCAACAGGAACGTGAGACCGGTCTTGGAGGCCAGTATCGAAGCGGTATAGGCGCCCACCCCCATGAATGCGGCCTGGCCCAGATTGATCTGGCCCGCATAGCCGGTGCAAATCTGGAGTCCGACGGCGATCACGGCGCTGATCAGCATCATGTTCAGCACGGCGATGATACGCCCGCTCACAAGATAGGGCATCGCCAGCATAACCACGAGGAACAGCGCCAGGCAAACCGCCTGCCAGCGCGTGCGCACGAGACGTCTGTCGGCGCGATAGCTTGTGGGAAAAATGCCGGAAGGATCCATGAATTAAACCCGCTCGATTGTGCGCCAGCCGAACAGACCCGTGGGCCGGATCAGCAGAATGGCAAGCATGATGATATAGGGCACGACACTGCCGAGCGAGCCGCCGATGATCGGATCGAGGTAGTTGGTGGTCAGGCTCTGGATTACACCGATGATGATTCCCGCCAGGACAAGTCCGCCGATCGACTCCAACCCGGCGAACAATGCAACCGGCAGTGCCGCAAAACCGATATCCGAGGCCAGAAAGGTCAGCGACTTGCCGCTGAGGAAGATCATCGCTCCTATCGTGGACAGGATTGCGCCGAGAATCCAGGCAAAGGCAATAGAGCCTTTCACCGAAATCCCCATCGAAGCAGCGACGACGTGATCTTCGGCCACTGCCGTCATCCGCAGGCCTGAACGGGTCCAGTTGAAGAACCAGGACAGGCCAACGGCGGCAACGATGGTGATGATCCCCCCGATAAGCAAGTTCATCGGAATCAGCATATCGCCGAGTAAGAGCGGCTTCAGCGGAAAGATGATCGGGAATGGCCGGACGGAAGCCCCAAACAGCAGCAGGACGACGCCACGCAGCAGGATCAGCAGGCCGACAGTCACCATCACCATCGAGAACACCGATTCACCGATCAGCTTGGTGAGGAAAATCCGTTCGATCAGATAGCCGACAAGACCCGCAAGAACCAAGGATAGCGGGATCGACAGCCACAGGCTCAGGCCGAGCTGCATGGTTGTGAACCAGACGATGAAACCGCCGATGATCACCAGTTCGCCCTGCGCGAAATTGAACACCTTGCTAGCGCGGTAGATCACGACGAACCCCATGGCCACCAGCGCGTAAAGCAGGCCGATCAAGGCCCCGGTGATGATGTCATTGATGAAATAGACCATTTTTGCCGACCTCCCTTAAATTTGCGACCGCCGCCCGGCAGCCTTCGATCCGCTCTCGACATCCGATACACGCACCTCGGCCCTGAGCACGCCCTGGCGGCCATCCTGATAAGTAACGGCAATCTCAAGGTCGATCTTGTCGGCACCGCTGTAAATAGCCTCGACGAGCGTGGCATACCGATCTTCCAGGAATGCGCGCCGGAGTTTCCGGCTGCGGGTCAGCTCGCCTTCGTCCGGGTCCAGTTCCTTGGGGAAATTCGCGAACCGCACGACCCGAGAACCTTCGGGCAGCAAGGCGTTGATGCGCGAAACCTCGCCTTTGATAAGGTCCAGAACCTCGGCTTTTTGCGACAGGTCGGTATAGGTCGAGAAGCTGATATTGTTCTCTTCGGCCCAGCGGCTGAGGACCTCCATGTCGATATTGATCAGCGCTCCGACAAAATCCCGGGTTTCGTCGCCCAGCGTCATAAGATCCTTGATGTAGGGGCTGTAGCGCAGCCGTGTTTCGATAAACTGCGGCGGATAACTGTGGCCGTTCGCTAGGCGGCGCATGTCCTTGACGCGGTCGTAGAATACCAGCTCTCCGTCATCGGTCATCGAAACCGCATCGCCGGTGGCATACCAACCGTCTTCGGTCAGCACCTCGGCGGTCTCGTCCGGTTTGCCATAATATCCGCCAAAGCCCGAGCCGCCGCGGACCTGCAACTCACTTTGCGGCGTTATGCGGTATTCCAACGGATCGCCATAAGCGGTATTGCTTTGCATCCAGCTGCCGCTTGTTTCCAGCTGATAACTTTCGCTGACATGCGCGGTCAGAAGGCCGATTTCGGTCGCGCCATAGACGTTGCGCAGCTTGACCCCCATGGCGTGGAACATGCGAAAGACTTCGGGGGCCATCAGAGCACCGCCGCTCATCGCATTTTTTGCCTTGCCAAGGCCCAAATTGTCGCGCAGGTGATGCAGCACCAGCGCCTCGGCAAAGGGAAGTCGCAGGCGCGAGGCGAGGCTGGGACTGCGCCCTTCCAAGCGTTCGACATAAACGTCACGGCCGACTTTCATACCCCAATTGTACATCAAGTTGCGGAACTTGCCCGCGCCCAACATCCGGGCCTGCACGATCGACGCAAGGTTTTCCCACTGGCGCGGACTGAACACCAGCGCGTCAACCGCCAGTTCGCGGATGTTGGTCAGCACATCTTCGGGGCCTTCGGGAAAATTGACGACCATGGGCGCGATCAAACCGATCGACAGGCCGAAAATCTGTTCCGTGACCCAGGCAGGCGAAATGTACGTCAAGTATTCGGTGCCTGGCGCGATTTCGATTGCCCCCATCACACGTGAGCAGTTGTCGAACAGGTAACGATAGCTGATGACAACGCCCTTCGGTTTTCCCGTGGTCCCGGAGGTATAGGACAGCAAGGCGGTATCGTCCGCCCGTCCGCGTTTGACGTGTTCTTCAAATCTGGCAGGCTCCTTGGCGTGAATCTGACGTCCTGCCGCGCTAAGGCTTTCAAATGAATGCAAAAGGGGATGATCATAGCTCCAAAGACCAGAATCATCCCAGTAAACGATCGCCAAGGCACCCGAGTACTTGCCCGCGATCTCGATGCATTTATCGACCTGCTCCTGATCCTGCGCCAGAAAAATCCGCGTTTGCGAGTCTTCGGCCAGATACAGGATCTCTTCGGCGTTCTGATCCGGATAGACGGACAGGACTTTGCCGCCCAATGACTGAACGGCGTATTCAGCCCAGAAATGTTCGGGTTCGTTTTCCCCGATCAACATGACGGATTCGCCCGCCGACAGGCCCAGGTTCTCCAACCCGAGAGCCAGGGCACGAACTCTGTCAATCACATCGGCCCAGGTGAATTCCCGCCAGATGCCCAGGCGCTTGTGGCGTTCGGCGAGGTTGTTCGGCATGGACGTTGCACGCGCGAGCAAAACCTGCGGCAGGGTTTCGCTGTGTGTCACTGCCGGGTCTGAAAAGACCATTGCTGTTCGTTGTTTTGTCATCCCGCTAACCCAGATATGCCTTGATCACAGCCGGGTTCTTCTGGATTTCTTCGGGCGTGCCTTCGGCGATGACCCGCCCGAAGTCCAGCACCACGATCCGGTCAGCAAGGTCCATAACAACGCCCATGTCGTGCTCGACCAGAACCACTGGAATCTTGCGCGCCTCGCGCACATCGAGAATGAAGCGCGCGAGGTCTTCTTTCTCTTCCGAGTTCATGCCAGCCATCGGTTCATCCATCAGCAGGATGGATGGTTCCTGCGCCAATGCGCGGCCCAGATCGACACGTTTGCGCAGCCCGTAGCCCAATGTGCCCACTGGCCGGTTGCGGATTGCTTCGATCTCCAGAAAGTCAATAATCTCTTCGGCGGCTTCGCGATGCTCTGATTCCTCCCGCATCACGAGCCCAAACTGGAAAAAGGCCTGGATCACATTCGATTTCATCAGCATGTGACGACCGATCATGATGTTTTCCACCACGGTCTGCCCGGCAAAGAGATGGGTGCCCTGAAACGTACGCGCCAGTCCGCGCCGGGCGATCTGGTCTACACGCAGGCCGGTAACGTCCTGCCCGGACAACTCGACACGGCCCTTCTGCGGACGATAGAAACCCGCAGTAACGTTCAGAAGTGATGTTTTTCCGGCACCGTTCGGACCGATGATCGCAAGCAATTCATCGTCGTTCACGGTAATGCTCACATCGTCGAGCGCCGTCACACCGCCAAATTTCAAAGTTGCACTGCGCACAGCAAGCGGCGATGTGACGATCCCCCCATTCGTGGTCATGACTCAGCCCGTGCCTTTTGCCGACAGCCCATGGAACGGCACATAACCTGACCGAACGGTGATCCGCAAGTGACGAGGTTTCCTCGCATTTTTCTCCTCCCACCTCTTATTTCAGAGGGCTGCTTGCCGGAGGTGCCAAGCCGCTTTCTGATACCTAACATATGTTAGAAAGTTAAATCAACAATTGAATCCGCCGCCAAGCAGAACCGCTCAGACAGTCGCGTATTCTGCGGTAAAGCTTCGAAGACCGGTTTGATCCTGGCACCAGACGGTTCCGGAGTTTTCGGCCCCTTCACTATGCAACTGCAATTCGCAGGGCAGGGTCAGCGGTGCCAGTCCCCGGAAAGAAAACCGGTGGGGCGACGACTTCAAGGCTTCCGCCGCCAGATTCAGAAGAAGCGTCGCCTGCAATGGGCCATGCACAACAAGCCCGGCATAGGCTTCGGTTTCGGTGGCGTAGACGTGGTCATAGTGGATGCGATGGGCATTGAACGTCAGCGCCGAATAGCGAAACAGCAGCACCGGATCCGGTGCAAGGCTCGATCTGAGCGTGGTGGGGTCAACCGCGGCAGGTGCGTTCTTGACCGGGCGGGGCACAGAAATCTCACGATAGACAATCGATTGCTTCTCCCGAATACAAAGCCGGCCGCCGCTCGAATACTCGTGTTCTACGGTCACAAAGACCAACGTTCCGCTGCGGCCCTGCTTGGCTGTTATATCCCCGATCACCGAGCGGCGGGTGACGGCTTCGCCGATCGTCAGCGGCGTGAAATGTGTAACATCGCCGCCGGCCCACATGCGGGCGGGCAGCGGGACAGGGGGCAGAAATCCACCCCTTGCGGCATGGCCATCGTCTGACAGGGCGGCAGCTGGCACGGTATCAAGGGCAATACACCAATGAACCCCCAGCGGGACATCACCTGCTCCGCCCCAAAGTTGCGGACCGAACGCGGCACGGAATTTGTCGATCAGACCGTGCGTCAGGACGTCTTCTTTGGTTTCAGTGCGTCCTAGCCAGGGTGCCAGCGCGTCAAGGTCGATCTCATTCATGGTCCCTGGCCTCAGAACGACCGCGGCATACCCAGGATATGCTCGCCGACATAGGACAGGATGAGGTTGGTCGAGATCGGGGCCACCTGATACAGTCGGGCCTCGCGGAACTTGCGCTCGACATCGTATTCGCGCGCAAAGCCGAAGCCGCCATGAGTCTGGATGCAGGCATTGGCCGCTTCCCAGCTGGCATCGGCGGCCAGTAGTTTTGCCATGTTCGCCTGTGCCCCGCAATCCTGCCCGGCGTCAAAGCGTCTTGCGGCCTCGAAGCGCATCAGGTTGGCGGCCTCGACGTTCACATAGGCCTTGGCGATAGGAAACTGCACGCCCTGATTCTGACCGATCGGGCGATCGAAGACAATACGCTCGCCGGCATAGGCGCGGGCCTTGTCCACAAACCAGTATCCGTCCCCGATACATTCCCCGGCGATCAGCGTGCGCTCGGCGTTGAGCCCGTCAAGAATGTGGTAAAATCCGCGGCCTTCGGTTCCGATCAGGTTCTCGGCGGGAATCTCCAGGTTGTCGAAGAACACTTCATTGGTTTCGTGGCCCGGCATGTTGGCGATGGGGCGCACCTCCATGCCATTGCCGATGGCCTCTTTCAGATCAACCATTAAGATCGACAGGCCCTGGGACTTCTTCTTGACATCTTTCAACGGTGTGGTGCGGGCCAGCAGGATCATCAGGTCCGAATGTTGAATGCGGCTGATCCAGACCTTCTGGCCGTTGATCACATAGCGGTCGCCCTTCCTGACCGCTGTAGTCTTGAGCTTGGTGGTGTCGGTCCCGGTCGTCGGCTCGGTCACGGCCATGGACTGCAGGCGCAGCGCGCCGCTGGCGATGGCGGGTAGGTATTTCTGCTTCTGCTCGTCCGAGCCGTGCCGCAGAAGCGTGCCCATGTTATACATCTGCCCATGGCAGTGGCCCGCGTTGCCACCGCAGCGGTTCACCTCTTCCATGATGATCGAGGCTTCGGTCAGACCCAGGCCCGATCCGCCGTATTCCTCGGGGATCATCGCGGCGAGCCAGCCCTCGCGGGTCAGCGCATCGACAAATTCCTCGGGGTAGGTTTCGTTCTCGCCGAACTTTCGATGATATTGCGGCGGGAACTGTGCACAAAGCGCGCGCAGGGCATCGCGCAGGTCGCCATGGGTGTCGGGGGCTGATGTCTGCATCGTTTATTTCGCTCCCGGTCCCGAGGTTTCAAGGATTTCCTGCTCGGCACGCTGCCACAGCTCATAGGAAATTGGGTTTTCGCTTTCCTCAAGGATATGGCCGACCAGCCCGATGGCCCGCGCCATCACCCCAAAGCCGCGCACGATCTTCCACGGAAAGCCGAATTCGCAGCAGATCGCGCCGATGGCACCGGTAGCGTTGATCGGCAGCATCTTGCCCGATCTCGCCTCGGCCACGCCCTGAATTTTCTGGATCAACTCGATGTATTGACCGGATTTGCCGTTCTCGGCTGCGATCTGGAACAGGCGCGGTGTGCGCGGATCGACCGGCTTGTGAACCGGGTGGCCCAGCCCCGGCACGATGGCCTTGCGGGCGTGGAACTTCTCAACCGTTTCCAGCGCTATGGCATCCAGATCGGCGCCGGTGCCGCGCCTGTCCTGCGGCAGCGCCTCGTAGAGCATTTTTGAGGCGCCCTCCATCGAGCCGACAAAAACCGTGCCCAGCCCGCACAGTCCCGCCGCCACCGCCGCCTGAAGCGATTCCGGTGCGCCCATATAAGTCATGCGCGCGGCCAGCGCCGAGGGCGTGATGCCATGCTCCACCAGGGTGATGATGATGGCGTTGAAGACCCGGCTTTCCTCTGGCGTGGCCTTGCGGCCCGTCAGTTGCAGAAAGGCGAGATCGCCTAGGTTCATGTGGCCCAGAATCTCGTTCGGCAGATCAAGGCCCCGCACGCAGATCTTGTCCGGCGTGCTCCAGGCGATGTTCGAGCTAATCTTTTCCTTGCGTTTTCCCATCAGACCGGATCCCACGAAAAGACGTCCGCCGACACTTCGAGCGGTGTGAACTGCGATCTGAGCGTGGGCATGGCGCGCTCGGCGATTTCATCCGCTGTCCAGCCCTCGCCGGAATGAACCGACCGCACCGGGCGGGGCTGGTTGAACAGGAAGATCTCGTTCTTGCGAACCGCAAAGACTTGTCCGGACACGTCAGCCGCGCGGTCGCTCATCAGGAAACAGGCCATCGGCGCAACTTTTGCAGGGGTCATCTGCTTGATCTTCTCGACCCGCGCCACCTGTTCCGGGGTGTCTGTCTTGATAGACGAGATCATCCGGCTCCAGGCGAAGGGCGCGATGCAGTTCGACCGCACGTTCCACCGCTTCAGGTCGAGCGCAATCGATTTCGACAAGGCGGCGATGCCCAATTTGGCAGACGCATAATTGGCCTGCGCCAGATTGCCGATCAGACCCGAGGTCGAGGTCATGTGAACCAGAGCGCCGCCTTCCTGTTCGCGGAAATAATCGGCGGCAGCGCGGCTGGTATTGAAGGCACCATAAAGATGGACCTTCACCACCGCATCGAAATCCTCGTATGTCATCTTGTGGAAAAACCCGTCGCGCAGGATGCCTGCGTTGTTGACCACCGCGTCAATGCGACCGAATTCCTTGACACCGGCCTCGATCATCGCACGCGCGGCCTCGGGGTCGGTGACCGAACCGCCATCGGCGATCGCATCACCTCCGGCGGCTTTGATCTCTGCGACGACGGCCTGAGCGGCGCTTTCGGTCTGGCCGGTGCCTTTCAGGGACGCCCCCAGATCATTGACTACCACCGCCGCCCCTTCGGACGCCGCCATCAGCGCGATATCGCGGCCGATACCGCCACCCGCGCCGGTGACCAGAACCACTTTTCCGTCAAGCGCCTTCGCCATCTTCATCCCTCCTCAGTTTGCCTTGCGGTACTTGTCGAGCCCGCCGGTATGCATGACCCGGCCCATGAGAGGCACGCCGATGATCTCTTCCGCCTTGACCGCCGCTGCGATCAGCTTGTCCAGATCAATGCCGGTTTCGATGCCAAGCTCGTGGCACAGGAACACCGCATCCTCAGTGCAGACATTTCCTGCGGCGCGGGCGTGGCCGTGGCCCGCGAAAGGACAGCCGCCAAGACCGGCGACCGAACTTTCGAACATGTCCACGCCCATCGACAGGGCGGCATGGAGATTGGCGATGCCAAGCCCGCGCGTGTCATGAATATGCATCCCGATGCGGGCACTGGGTGCCAGTTCCCGCAGCGCGCCGATCATTCGTTTGACAGCCTCGGGGTTGCCCCAGCCCATTGTATCGGCGATCACAAGGATCGGTACGGGGATGTCCTCTTCTTCGCACAGCTGAAGAACGAAGCGGAAATCGTCCAAGATGCGCTCTTGCGGGATGGGGCCTTCGAGGTTGCAGCCGAAGGCCGTCATCACATAGGCCGCGTCGATCGTATATCCCTCTTCCTTGTAAAGGCGAACCCAGTCGCGTTGTTTTTCCCGCATTTCCGCGGAGGAACAATTGTTGTTCGATTGGGCAAACGCCTCGGAAGGATATAACAGCAGGCGCGGGTCGATATCGACCTCATGCGCCGTCAGGGCCTTGCGAAACCCTTTGTCGTTCAGCCATAGTGACGTGTAATTCACGCCCGGCTTGCGCTTGATACGCTGGAACAACTCCCCGGTGTCCGCCATCTGCGGCACGTATTTCGGGCTGACAAAGCTGCCGACCTGAATGCGCTTCAGACCGGTGTCGCTGAGCATATCGATCAGTTCGATCCGCTGTTCGATCGGATAGATCTTCTTTTCGATCTGAAAGCCCTCGCGCGGGCCTTCCTCACGAAATTCGACGAATTTGGGAAAGTCGCTCATCTCATAGCTCCTCGGATGGCAGTATCTCGGCGATGACCTGGCCGCGATTGACCATGTCACCATTCGAGACGGATATCTTGCTGGCGGTACCGGCTGCGGCAGCGCGGATCGAGATTTCAAGTTTCATTGATTCCATGACCGCGATCACGTCGCCTGCGGCGACGGGTTGACCGTCGGTCACCTTGATCTCGACGATCATGCCGGTTAGCGGCGAGACCACGGCGCGATCCGCTGCCGCATCGCCGCCGGCAAAGGTCAGCGGCGTGGCCGGGCGAAAGATCAGCCGACCTTCGGGCGTGTCCATCTCAATCACCCCGGCGTGGAGCCGCGCGTCGATCAAAAGGACGGTATCGCCCTCGCTCAGGCGCCATCGACCCGGCGTGATTTCACGCGCGGTCAACATGGTAGCATCGCCGTTTTCCGAAATAACGGTGTATTTGTCACCCGGTTTGACAGGGCCGACGCGCAATTCCTCCGATGCACCGGCGGAATCGGTGAGCGTCACGCGCTGTCCCGCCTCAACCGCATCTCCACCCAGGCCAAGCCGCCAGCCGGTGAAGGTATCGCGGTTGCTCCAGGGATCCACGTCCGCATCGCGGCGCGACGTTGCCACGAACAGAATCGCGGCTGCCGCCTTCCACCGCTCGGGGCGGGTAAGGGGGGGCGGCTGTGTCAGCGCGTCAAGCTGGCCGTCGATCCAGCGCGTATGAACCTGCATCTGCCCGAATTCGGGGTTTCGCGCTAGCGCCGTCAGAAAGGCACGGTTAGTTTCCACACCCTCCACCGCGATATGGTCCAGCGCCGTCGCCAGCCGCGCCAAGGCGGTTTCCCGGTCGGGCGCGTGAACGATCAGCTTAGCGATCATCGGGTCGTAATAGGGCGTCACCGCGTCGCCTTCTTCGACACCGCTGTCGATCCGCAGGCCGCCGGGCAGGCTGAGCGTGGTCAGCGTGCCCGTCGAGGGGGCGAATTGCATGGCCGGGTCTTCGGCATAAAGCCGCGCCTCGACGGCGTGGCCGTTGATCCGCAGATCCTCCTGAACAAGCCCCAAGCCCGCGCCCTCCGCAATGCGCAGGTGCAACGCGACCAGGTCCAGCCCGGTGATCGCCTCTGTGACGGGGTGTTCCACCTGGATGCGCGGGTTCACCTCCAGAAAGAAATACTCGTCCCCCGCGACCAGAAATTCGACCGTGCCCAGGCCGCGATAATTGAGCGTTTCGCCCAGGCGCACCGCGTCATGCGCGATCTCGTCAAGAAGCGCGCGAGGCAAGCCCCAAGCCGGGGCCTCTTCGATGACCTTCTGGTGGCGGCGCTGAAGCGTGCAGTCGCGCTCGAACAGGTGCAGCACATGGCCCTTGCCGTCGCCCGCGATCTGCACCTCGACATGGCGTGCCTCGGGCAGGAAGCGTTCCAGCAGAAGGCCCTCGGAGCCAAAGGTGGACTTTGCTTCGCGCAGCGCGCCCTCGATGTCCTCCACAAGCGTGGCTTCAACCGTCACGAGCCGCTGCCCGCGCCCGCCGCCGCCGCCGACCGCCTTGAGCAGCACCGGTAGGCCCATCTTGCGCACTTCCTGTGCGATTTCCTGCGGGTTGGAGCGCGCGCCCTGGGCGCCCGAGACAACCGGAATGCCGGCAGCAACCGCCGCGTCCTTGGCGCTGGCCTTGTCGCCGAAGCGTTCCAGCGTTTCCGGTGTCGGCCCCATGAAGATCATGCCTGCGGCTTCGACCGCGCGGGCGAAATCTGCGTTCTCTGCCAGAAAGCCGTAACCGGGATGGATCGCATCGGCGCCGACGGATCTGGCGGCGGCGATGACTGCGTCGATCTTCAGATAGCTCTCGGATGCGGGACCGGCACCGATGCAGACAGATTTGCCGATCTCACGGACGTGAAGGGCGTTGGCGTCGGCCTGCGAATGCACGCCAACAGGGGTGATGCCGCTGGCCCGCGCGGTGCGTGCGATTCGGCAGGCGATTTCGCCGCGATTGGCGATAAGAAGCGTTTTGATTTTCATGGTTTGCGCCTCACATCCTGAACACGCCGAAATGCGTTTCGACCTTGGGCCTGCGCGAAGCGATGTCCAGCATCAGCGCCATGACGTCCCGGGTCTCGGCAGGCTCGATCACGCTGTCGATCCAGAGGTTGGAGGCGAAATTGTAGGCCCCCTGGAAATCTTCGTATTCCTTGCGGATTGGTGCCTTGAAGGTTTCCTCCTCCTCGGGTGTCCATTTCTTGCCTTGGCGTTCGTTGATCTGGGCGCGCACCTGCGCTAGCACGCTGGCGGCCTGTTCCGGCCCCATGATCGCGGACCGGCCCGTGGGCCAGGCGAACATCGCGTCCGGCTGGAACGGGCGGCCAAGCATGGCCAGGTAACCCGCCCCGTAAGAGCCGCCGGTGATGATGGTGAACTTCGGCACCCGCGCCGAAGACATGGCGGTGATCATCTTGGCGCCCGCCTTGGCAATGCCCATCTGCTCGACGTCGCGGCCGACCATGAAGCCGTTCACATCCGCGAGGAACAGCAGCGGGATATCGCGCTGGACGCAGAGATTGATGAAATGCGTAGCCTTCAGCGCGGCCTCGACAAAGAGCACGCCGGTGTTGGCCAGGATGCCGACCTCGTGGCCATGGATTCGGCCCCAGCCGGTCATGAGGGTGTCGCCGAAAAGTGGCTTGAACTCGTGAAAATCGCTGTCATCGACAAGGCGCGCAACAATCTCGCGGTTGTCGGTCGGCACCCTTGGGTCTCGGCTGACGACGCCATAGATCTCCTCGACCGGATAGGCGGGGGGGCGCGGCGACGTCGGCGTCTTGCGCGGCTGCGGTTTTTCGCCCAGGTGGCTGACGATTTCGCGGGTGATGGCCAGCGCGTGCGCGTCATCCTCGGCAAGATGGTCTGTCACGCCGGAAACGGACGAATGCATCTTGCCGCCGCCCAGCGTTTCGGCATCGACCTTTTCGCCGGTCGCAGCAAAGGTCAATTCTGGCCCGCCCAGATACATGAAGCCCTGACCGCGCACGATCACCACCTCGTCGCAAAGCGCCGGGATATAGGCGCCGCCCGCGGTGCAGGGCCCCATGACCACGGCGATCTGCGGTACGCCATCGCCCGACATGCCGATCTGTTGATGGAAGATTGAGCCGAACTGCCCCTCATCGGGAAAGATACTCGCCTGCTCCGGCAGAAACGCCCCGCCGGAATCGACCAGGGTGATCACCGGAAGACGGTTTTTCCAGGCGATTTTCTGCGCCCGGACGTGTTTGCGGCAGGTCATGCCGAAATAGGTGCCGCCCTTCACGGTAGCGTCATTGGCGATTATCATGCACTGACGTCCCTCGATCACGCCGATGCCGGTGATGATCCCTGCACCGGGTGGCACGCCTTCATATTTGTTCAGCCCGGCGAGTTCTCCGATTTCGAGAAAGGGCGTTCCCGGATCGATCAGCCGCTCGACCCGTTCGCGCGGCAGGATCTTGCCTTTGCTGACATGCCGTTCCCGCGCATTTTCCGGGCCGCCGACGCGTTGTAGCAGCCGAAGCGCATGCAGTTCGCCGACCTTTTCCCGGTAAAGCGCATCGTTTTTCCGGAAGTCGTCGGACCCGGTGTCGAGAAGGGATTTCATTTTCGTCATGGCAGGTCCGGGTACTTTCTGAGGACAAAGGCGACCTTAGCTGCGCCGGGTTTTTCAAACGTATCCGGCGCGACCAGGCGAATGTCGGCCCTGAAAACGAGGGCATCGCGCAAGCGCTGCTCAATCTTATTCTTGAGGGCGTTGTCATCAGATGGATCGCGACCGGGACCGCGTTCGACGATCACTTTCAGCGCGCCCTGAGTAGTGTGGCCTTCGAAATCTGCCACGATCCGCATGACACCATTGGTTTCGGGCACCATTTCTGTGATCACGCTGTTGATCGCCGAAGGAAACACATTGGCCCCGCGCACAATCAGCATGTCGTCGGTCCGACCGGTGCAACGGATCTTGGGGCCGGTGCGGCCGCAGGAGCACTCGGTGTCGATGACCTCAATATAATCGCCCGACCGGAACCGCACCAGCGGGCTTGCCCGCCGGCCGATCGCGGTATAGATCATCTCGCCCTCGGCGCCTTTTTTCCAAGGAATGATCTCGCCACTTTCGGGATTGAGCAGTTCGGTGATGATGTAGTCCATGTTGACCATATGCATGCCCGATTGCGCGTCGCATTCGGCCCAATAGGTCACGCCCAGATCGGTGCCCCCCAGCATCTCGGTGCATTTGGCACCCCAGGCCGCTTCGATCTTGGCGCGGATCGCCGGGATGCCGCCGCCCGGTTCGCCGCCCACGATCACCCGCTCGACGCCCAGCTCGCTGGCCTTGCAGCCAAGCACTTCCGGAGCCTTTTCGGCCAGATGCAGAACGAAGTTAGGTGCGCCGACGATACAGCGCGGGCGCGTGTCCGCACAAGCGCGCAGCAACCTTTCCGCGCCGCCATCAGCCCCCACCGGCACGTCGATCGCACCCATGTATTGCAGTCCCTGCATCACCGGGATGCCGCCGACAAAGCCCTTGGCCAGCGAAAACGCATGCAGCACCATGTCGCCGGGCCGCACGCCGTTGGCAAAGAAACAGCGCGCCGTCATCTCGTGCCACATCTCGGCGTCGGATTCGGTCAGGGCCACATATGCGGGGCTGCCGGTTGTCCCCGACGAGGCCTGCATCTGGATGATGTCGGCCATCGGCGCGGCGCGGTGCTTGCCGAAGGGCGGCTCTGCCGCGAGGCTTTCGCGAATCTCGGTCTTGTATGTGTAGGGCAGCTTTTGCAGGTCTTCGATGGTGCGGATATCGCCGAATTCCACACCGGCCTCGGCGAACTTCTCCTGATAGAAGGTCGAGTTCGCCTTGAGATAGGCCATTTGATCGCGCAGCCGCTCTTCCTGAATGCGGCGCACCTCCTCGAGCGGCGTGCCCTCGACTGGGTGCCAGAAGTGATCGTTTACCTTGTCGGCGGCATCCTCCCGCCGGAAGCGCATTCCATATTGCATATTATCCTCCATTCCCGGCCGGGCGATCAATAGGACCGCGGCAGACCCATGACCTTTTCGCCGATGAAGCTGAGGCACAGCTCGCGGTTCACGGGTGCCGTACGCAACAGGCGCACCAGCGGATACATCTCGTAGAGTCCGGTATCCTCGGTGAAACCCGATCCGCCATGCGCCTGCAGTGCGGCGTCCACCGCTTCGATCCCGGCTTCGGCGGCGAAGTATTTGGCCATGTTCGACGAGGCCCCCGCGGGCAGCTTGTTGTCGAACTCCCACGCTGCGCGACGGGTCATCAGGCTGGCCATTTCAATGGCGGTGTAGGCCTTGGCCATCGGGTGCTGCACACCCTGGTGCGCCCCGATGGGTTGACCGAAGACATTGCGTTCGGACGCATAGGCCACACCTTTGTTCAGGGCGAAGCGGCCGATGCCGCAGCATAGTGCGGCCAGGATGATGCGCTCGGGGTTGAGGCTGTCGAACAGGATGGAAAACCCTTCGTCCACTTCGCCGACCACGTCCTCGGGACCCAGATCCACCTCGTCGAAAAACAGGGTCCACTGTTCTTCGGGCAAGGGGATCGAGATCTTCACCCGTTGTTGCGCGACGCCCTTCTTTTTCAGGTCCACGGCAAAAAGGGTGAACCCGTCGGTCTTGCGGCTGACCTCGGTGTGCGGCTTGGTCCGCGCCACAACCAGGCAATAGTCGGACACATCGGCCCCGGTGATGAAGGTCTTTTCCCCCGTCAGGCTGAACCGGTTGCCCCGGCGCTTGGCCAGCGTGGTGGACTTCATCGTGTTCGACCCGGCCCCCGGTTCGGTGATCGCGAAACAGAACTGGATTTCGCCCCGGCAGGCGGCTGGAAGCAGCTCTTTCTTGTGGAACTCGGTGCCGTGGCTGGCGATATGGGCCAGCGACATGGTCGGGCCGACCACCATCATCAGCAGCGGAATGCCGTGATTGGCCGTGCCTTCCATGAACAGGGCCATCTCGGTCATGCCAAGCCCGGCACCGCCGTATTCTTCGGGAACCATGATGCCCAGAAAGCCGTCATCGGCAATCTTTTGGAACATGTCCCTGGGAAATTCATGTTTCCGGGCATGCCGCAGCCAATAATCGTTGTCGAATTCTTGCGCCAACTGACCGCCGTATTCGTAGATCTGGCGTTGTTCGTCGTTCAAAGTGAATTCCATGTTTTCCTCAAGTCTTGAATTCGGGGGCGCGCCGGTTCTCGAATGCGTCGAGCCCCTCGGCCACGTCATCACTGGGCAGCGCGCGCACGGCGGCGTCACGCTCCAGCCGCATTTGCTGGTCGATGCCCAGGTCCGCACCTTCCCGTGCCAGCCGCTTCATCTCGGCGATACCGGGACGCGACCGGGTCGCGATCTTTTGGCAGTATTCCAGCGCGGACTTGTGCAGATCCGCTTCCGGCACGATGTAATTGACCAAACCCGCCTCTTTGGCCTCCTCGGCCTTCAGCCAGCGAGCCGAAAACATCAAGTCAAGCGCCCGGCGTTGTCCCATCAGCCGCGTCAGCCGCTGCGAACCGCCCCAACCGGGTATCAGACCAAATTGCGCATGCTGATCGCCGAACTGCGCCGTTTCGGCTCCGAAACACACGTCACATGCTAGCATTAGTTCGACCCCGCCGGCCAAACACAAGCCCTGCACTGCCACTACGACAGGGAGGGAGGAGGATTCGAGTGCGCGCAGGTTGTTCATGCCAAAGGCGATGAAATGGTCCAGCGCGGCGGGATCGTTCAGTTTGCCCTTCACCTCAGTCAGATCGGCTCCGGTGCAAAAATGTTTGCCCTGTGCCCGGATCAGGATCGACCGAACATTCCGTTCGGCCTCGAACCTGGCGCGCGCGTTCGAAATGCATTCATGCACCTTGAGCGACAAGCAATTGAACTTCTCTGGTCGAGCCAGCTCGATGATGCCGACGCTACCTTCGATGGTTACGGCGACGGGAGCGCTCATTTCGCTACTCCCTTCGCCTTCTTGTCATACTGCAGCGCCAGCCGCCCGACCTTCTCGCGGGCAATCACCAGCTTCTGGATCTGCGCGGTGCCGTCGCCAATCTGCAGACCGAGCACGTCGTTGTAACGCTGATGATGGGGCAGGTCGGTGGTGTATCCGTAATGCCCGTGCAGGATCAGACACTGGTGAATGATCTCGCAGGCGGTCTTGGGCAGATACCACTTGCACATCGCCGCCTCGGAGGTATGGGGCAGGCCCCGGTCGCGCAGGTCTAGTGTGTAGTAGCAAAGCTGCCGCATCATGGTAAGTTGCGTCTCGGCCTCTGCCAGCGGGAAGCTGACGCCCTGATATTGCACGATGGGGGCGCCGAACGCCTCGCGTTCCCGGACATAGGCCCAGGTTTCGTCCACCGATGCCTGTGCCGCGCCCAGGCATTCCAGTCCTATCAGCGCGCGGGAATAGTCGAACCCCGCCATGATCGTGCCGAAAGCGCGGTCCTGTTCGGCCATCATGCTTTCGGCCGGCACAAACACATCGTCGAAAAACACTGATCCGCGTCCGACCGGCTTGGTGCCGATGTCGTCGAAATGGGTACGCTTGATGCCCTCCTGGTTCAGATCGACAAAAAACGCGCTGACCCCGCGTGAGCCGCCGTCCGGATCGCCGGTACGCGCAAAGACTACCGCCGCATCGGCTTGGGATGCAAAGCTCATCGAGGTCTTCTCGCCGTTCAGCCGCCAGCCGTTGCCGGACTTCGTGGCCTTGAGGATCAGGTTCGCCGCGTCCGAACCGCCGCGCGGTTCGGTCAGGCCCAAGCCAATGACGGCCTCCCCCGAGACTACCTTGGGCACCCATTCCGAAGCGATCTCCTGGGAAGCATGCTTGGCCACCATCCCCCCCATGAGAGAGCCGAGGAGCTGAACATAGCTTGCGTTGAAATCGGCATAGGCGATTTCCTCGACGATCAGCCCGGAAGTAACCGAACTTTCGCCAAGTCCGCCGAATTCCTCCGGCAGATCGGCACCAATTAGTCCAAGCGCGCCCATGTCGCGGATCAGCGCTCGGTCAAACGTGTGGCCGCTTGCGCGCTCCTGATAGCTGGGCGCCAGTTTTTCAGTGGCGAATCTCTTGGCGGTTTCGCGAAACGCCTTTTGATCCTCTGTTGGCTGGAATTGCATCGGCGCTCCTCCCCGTGACCGAAATATACTCTTCCCAAAAATCTAACGAATGTTAGAATATAGTTCAAGCAAAGATTTGAGGAGGATGTTCACAATGGGAAACACGCAAAGGGAAAGCTTCGGAAACCTGCTTTCGCCCATCCGCGCAGGCACACACATGGTGCGAAACCGGATCATCATGGGGTCGATGCACACACGGCTGGAAACCGAGCCCGATGGCATTTCCAAACAGATCGCGTTCTACGCTGAACGGGCCCGGGGGGAGGCGGCGATTCTGGTCACCGGAGGGTTTTCTCCCAATGCCGAGGGGCTGTTCGATCCGGAAGGTCCGCGAATCGACGACCCGGACGAGGCCATGCACCTGCGTCCGATCTGCGAGGCGGTACAAGCCGAAGGCAGCCTGTTCTGCGCGCAGTTGCTTCATGCCGGACGCTACGCAAAGATCGAGGGCTGCGTGGCGCCATCACCGATTCGCGCGCCGATCAACCGTTTCATCCCGCGTGAGATGACCGACGCCGATATTCGCCGCACCATTGCGGATTTCGCCAAAGCCGCAGCCAACGCCCAGGCCGCGGGGTTCGATGGCGTCGAGATCATGGGTTCCGAAGGATACCTCATCAATGAATTCACTGTCACGCATACCAACAAGCGTGAAGACGACTGGGGCGGCAGCGCCGAGAACCGACATCGCTTTCCGGTCGAGATCGTGCGCGCCGTGCGAGACCAATGCGGGCCGGATTTCCTTGTCATCTACCGAATTTCGGCGGCTGATCTGGTCGAGGGCGGCGCGCCCGCCGATGAAATTGCGGCACTGGCGCGCAAGATCGAGGCGGCGGGGGCGGATATTCTGAACACCGGCATCGGTTGGCACGAAGCGCGCGTGCCGACGATTGCTTATCCGGTTCCGCGAGGTGCCTGGCGGCAGGCGGCGGCCAATGTGAAGGCCGCAGTGTCCATTCCTGTGGTCGCCTCGAACCGGATCAACACGCCCGCAATGGCCGAGGACATCCTTGCCTCTGGCGAGGCAGACATGATCTCGATGGCCCGGCCCTTTCTGGCCGACCCGCATTTCGTCAAGAAGGTGCGCGAGGGCCGCGCGGACGAGATCAACACCTGCATCGCCTGCAACCAAGCCTGTCTGGATTTTATCTTTTCCGACCGGCCGGTGAGCTGTCTGGTCAACCCTCGGGCAGGCCGCGAAACCGAATTCCGGGACACGCCGACAGATTCACCCCGGAAGGTGGCGGTTGTCGGCGGCGGCGCCGCGGGCATGGCCACGGCGGCCGAGGCGGCACGGCTGGGCCATGTCGTCACCTTGTTCGAAGCCCATGACAGGCTGGGCGGCCAATTGAACCTGGCGCGTGCGGCGCCGGGCAAGGACGAGTTCGACGAAACCCTGCGCTATTATTCCGGCCAGATGCACAAACACGGCGTCACGCTGCGCCTGGGGCAGCGGGCCGGTCTGGATGATCTGACCGGTTTCGACCATGTAGTGATCGCCACAGGGGTCACGCCGCGCATTCCCGATCTGCCGGGCGTGGACCATCCGAGCGTTGCCACCTATGCCGAGATCCTGTCCGGCGAACGTGCTGCGGGTGACAACGTCGTGGTGATGGGGGCAGGCGGCATCGGCCATGACGTGGCCGAATTCCTCGTGACCGGATCGGCAGAGGTCCACAGCACCAACGCATTCTGCGAGACATGGGGCGTAGACCCGACATTCGCCGCGTCGGGCGGTCTTGCGGGCGATCCGCTGGCACCGAAACCTTCGCGTCGCAAGGTGGTCATGCTTCAGCGAAAAACCTCGAAACCGGGGGCAGGGCTTGGCGTCTCCACGGGCTGGATCCTGCGCAACGCGCTGCGCAAACACGGGGTCGAGGCCATGGGCGGCGTGGTCTATGACCGTATCGACGACGCGGGGCTGCATATCCTCATGGACGGAAAGCCAAAGGTCATCGCCGCCGATACGATCGTGCTGTGCACCGGGCAGGAGCCAGAGCGGGCGCTGGCCGAGGCCCTCGCCGGGCGCGGAGTCACCGTCACGATGATCGGCGGGGCAAAAGAGGCGGCGGAGCTTGACGCGCTGCGCGCCATTGATGAAGGGGTGCGTTTGGCGCAGGGTCTTTGAATTGGCATGAGGGGAGGATGCGATGCAGCCAGAGGTTTTTCGCGCAGGACGCACCGATCTGTACTCGATCTTTCGAAGCCGCGCGCAGGACAGTGCCAGGGTTCTTGCCGTCGAGGACGGTCGCAAACGGCAGACCTACGCCGAGTTGCTGGAGCGGGTTGATCGTCTGGCCGCCGTCTTTCTGGCGAGAGGCGTCACGCCCGGAGACAGGATCGCGATCCTGTCCCACAACCGGGCGGAATATCTTGAAACCGAACTGGCCGCTTGCGCCGGATGAACTGCGGCATTGCATCGACCTGGTCGAGCCGGTTCTGGCGCTGGTCGAACCCGGCCTGCGCGGCGCGTATCATGCGGTCTCCGCTACCCGATGCATGGAGATCGGGCCGGATCTGGACGCGGCCATCGCTGGGGCCAAACCAGATCCGCGCACCGGAACCCTGGTGGAGGATCCCGAGGCCGGGCTGACGATCCTTTACACATCGGGGACGACAGGCCGACCCAAGGGGGCGCTGATCAGCCACCGCGCCCATATCGCTAGATCCATGGTCTTCGCGGCGCAACTGGCGCTCGATCCCGGCGACGGCTTCATCGCCTGGGCGCCCATGTTTCACATGGCGTCCACCGATCATGCGCTGGCGACGATCTTGCGCGGCGGCACGGTGGTGATGGTGGACGGGTTGCAACCTGCCGTCATCAATGAGGCGCTGTCACGCCACAGGATCGGCTGGTTCGTGATGATGCCGGGCGCGTTGGATGCCTTCATCGCCGAGCGGCGCGCCAACCCGCTGCCGGTGAAAGGGATCAAGGTCTGCGGCGCGATGGCTGATCTGGTGCCTCCACATCAGATCGCGGAGTTGACCAGCCTTCTGGACACGCCCTTCCTGAATTCCTTCGGGGCGACCGAAACCGGCTTGCCGCCTGGCACCGCGGGTCTGATCGCGCCCGGTGTCATACCCGAAAAACTGTCCAAACGGATCAGCGCATTCTGCGAGGTCCGGCTGGTTGACCCTGAAGACCGCGACGTTCCCGACGGAACGCCCGGTGAAATGGCGATGCGCGGCCCGACGCTGTTCTCTGGCTACTGGAACGCCAACGCCACCAATGCCCGAGACTTTCGCAACGGGTTCTTCCACATGGGCGATCTGTTCCGGCGCAATCCCGATGGCACGATCGACTTTGTGGACAGGGTTAAATACCTGATCAAGACCGGCGGCGAGAACGTCTATCCGGCGGAAATCGAGCGCGTGCTTCTGGCGCATCCGTCTGTTGTCGAAGCGGCGGTGGTGCGGGCGTTCGACGCGAAATGGGGCGAAGCCCCGGTGGCCTTTGTCGCCTGCGGCAATGACCGACCGGATGCGGATGCGCTGATGAATTTGTGCCGCGAAAGTCTGGCAGGCTACAAACGCCCGCGCGAGCTGCATTTCATCGCATTCGACGATTTCCCCAGATCGACCAGCGGAAAGGTCCAGCGGCATGTCCTCGAAGCCCGGTTGAAGGTCTGACCCTCGCCCGGTGCCCGGCCCCGGTCGTCACCCCGCCACGCCCGTCCGCCCCACCAGCGCCATCAGCGTCGCGGTCATCGTCGCGACCAGCTTTTCCTGTCCTCCCTTGGTGGCATAGGCGCGTGCCTCGCAGATGGTCAGGTTCCTTCCCGGTTTCACCACGTCGGCAACGAAGCGAAACCGTTCGCCGTCCGCCGGGTTGAGCAGGTTGATCTTGAATTCCACCGTCAACACCGCGGCATCGGCGGGCATCAGCGAAAAACCGGCATAGCCGCACGCACTGTCGAGCGCGGTCGAAACGACTCCGGCATGCAGAAACCCATGCTGTTGGGTGAAATCAGCACTGTGGGCCATCTCTAGGACGATATGTCCGGGGGTAAGATCGGCAATCCTGATCCCAAGCGTGCGCATCACATTCTGTCGATTGAAACTGTCGCGTACGCGTGCGTCATAGGCAGGATTTTTCGGTTCGAATGGCGTCATGGCGTGCTGCCCTCCTGAATTTCATTCATTGATGACCAAGATTAGCCGATCCTTGAGGCGCGCATCTTGTAGCGAACGGCCAAAACCGCACTGTGCCGCCTGTAAGCGAAGTGCGCGGGGTGGTTTTCCTGCAAAGGCACGGCAGGCGGCGGACATATGAGGTTGATCGTAATATCCGGCATCCAGCGCCAGATCTGTCAGGGACACGGTCTGCGTCGCGAGTTGTCCAAGCAACCTCCGAAAGCGCCGTGAGGCAGCGAGTCGCCGTCGTGACACGCTGGTTTCCTCTCGGACCTTACGTCGTTCCGTCCGGGCACTGCACAGCCCGGGTGACGCGGCAAAACGCAGACACTTTGCAAGTTCGTCGAGCATAGTGACCAACAACGGCAGCGCCTCGTCGCTCTGCTGAACGCGCGCCAGAGCTGAAGCCAACGGTTTCAGTTCCTCGGCCTCGGGCAAACGCTCCGGTCTTGACGACAGCCGTAGCCCGGCCACGACACCATGGAATGGCATTAGGCGGGGCGTGAAACCCGGGCGCGGTGGTGCCATCGATCCGCGCGCCCCGCCGCTGTCGTCGCACGTTATCGAAAGGGTAAAGAGGTCGGTCGCGAACCGCCCGCTTCCACGTCCGCTCAGTACACCCATATCGCGGAACACAAAAAGATGGTTGATCTGGGACGCTGCGTTCAGGGGCGGCGCCATTTCAAGATAAAGCGGCGCCGCCGCCAGGTCACTGGACGAACGCATCCCGGTTCTCAGCGATGAAATCGGTAAATCGACGGGCCGGGCGGCCCAACACGTCGCTGACCGTTGTCTCGATGCCGGCAAGGTAGCCCTTGGGCGCTATGGAGGCCAGTTCGACCATGGCTCCGGCGACCTCATCCTGCATCCCGCCAGCCACCATGGCCGCTTTCGCATCCTCGGCCGACAGGGGGGCACAGGTGACATTTCGCCCTGTCACTTCGGACAAAAGGGCTGCGATGTCATCGCCGGTTAGCGCTTCGGGGCCGGTCAGCCCAAGACCCTTGCCCTCAAATCCCGGGGCGGTCAGTGTCTCGGCGGCGACATCCGCGATGTCGCGGGCGTGGATCCAGGCTACAGGGCCGCCCAGATCATCGTGGTACACCCCGTTCTTGCCAATGTTGCTGGTCTGCCAGAACAGGTTCTGCATGAAATAGGTCGGCTGGACGAACGTCCAGTCAAGCCCGCTCTGCTTCAGCAGCTCCTGGGTTTCGGAGTGCCACTTTCCAAAAGTCAGCCCCGCCTTGGGCGACGCACCCAGCCCGGTGGCCAGAACGACATGGCGCACGCCCGCGGCCTTGGCGGCCTCGATCACGTTCGCCTTCCACTGGCGCATGTCCAGATGGGCAGGCGTGACCAGGTATATCTTTTCTGCCCCGTTACAGGCCCGCGCCAGCGCGGCGGGATCGGTGAAACTCGCGACGACGGCCTCGCATCCCTTGGCCTTCAGAGCGTCCAGACTTGCGGGGTTGCTGGTGACAGCGCGCACGGTCGCGCCCTTGGTCAGAAGCGTGTCGACAAGGGGGGCGCCGGTGGTGCCGGTGGCTCCGAAAACGGTGATCATGTCTTATCCTTTCGCAGGTCTGCAATGGGCTGGATTGTTTTCGGGTTGCTGATCGACGACAGATCGCCCGGATTCTCGCCAAGGAAGGCCGCGCGCACGATCCGGCGCATCGTCTTCATGGTGCGGGTCTTGGGCAATGCCTCGACGAAATGGATCTCGCGCGGGCGGAAGGGTTTCGACACGACCTCGCCCACCCGGTCCTTGAGCCGTTCGACAAGCGTCGCATTGGGCGACACCCCCGGCGCCGCGACGCAAATACAGACCACGGCCACCCCCTTGATATCGTCGGGCGCGGCGATGGCGGCGGCGTCCACCACCTCGCCGGTCCCGGTCAGCGCCGCCTCGATCTCGGGCGGGCCGATGCGTTTACCGGCGATGTTCAGCGTGTCGTCCGAGCGGCCGAGGATATACCAGGTGCCGTCAGGGTCGCGGCGCACCCAGTCGCCGTGCCGCCAGATGCCGGGATAGGTGGACCAGTAGGTTTCGAGATACCGCTCGCGGTCGCCCCAGATCGCCGGGGTCAGCCCCAGAGGCGGCTGGGTCACGACCAGTTCGCCCACCTCGCCCGGCGCGGCCTCGTGGCCATCCTCGCGCAGTACGCGCGCGCCCACACCCAGGGCCTGGGCCGAAAAACCGCCCTGCTTGATTTCGTGCAGCACAGTTGAGGTCAGGATCGCGCCGAACAGTTCGGTTCCACCGGAAATGTTCAGCGGCACAGCGCGGCGTCGGCAGATATGGTCGAGTTGCCAGAGCCAGGCCTCTTCCGTCCAGGGCTCGCCGGTCGAGGCGACGATGCGCAGGCGTGCCAAGTCATAGGCCAAAAGTGGCTCGGGGCTTTGCGTCATGAATTGCCGCACCAGCGTGGGGGCAACGCCGATGTGGGTCACCTGCATCTCGGACGCAATGCGCAACAGCCTGAAGGGATCGCCAGGGATAGAGGGCGCGCCCTCGGCCAGCACCAGCGTGGCGCCGGACAGCAGCACCGATAGCAGGGTGAGCGGCCCCATCACCCAGCCCATGTCGGTCATCCACAGGTGGCGGTCATCGCGTTTCATGTCGAGGCACAGCAGGATATCCGCCGTTGCCTTGGCCTGCACCCCGAGATGGGTATGCACAACGCCCTTGGGCCGGCCTGTCGTGCCCGAGGTATAGGCGATGAGGAAAGGGTCCTCGGCCTTGACGGCAACCGCTGCGAAATCCGGGTCGGCGGCGCCCAAAGCTTCGGTCCAGTCGAGATCGCGGGCCGGATCGGCCACCGCGCCGCCGAACCGCCGCAGGCTGAACACGGTATGAACGGAAGGCACCTCGGTCAGGGCTTCGGCCAGCACCGCCTCCATCCAGACCGGCTTGCCGCGTCTGGGTGAGGCATCCGCCGTCAGCACCGCCACGGCACCCGCATCCTTCAGGCGCGATATGATCGCATGCGGCGCAAAGCCGGAAAACAGCGGCACCGCGACCGCGCCCAGCCGGGCAATACCTAGCAGCGCAGCCTCGATTTCGGGGATCATCGGCATGTAGATGCCCACCGCCTGACCAGGCTGCACCCCGCGCGCGTCAAGGGCCGAGGCGACGCGGGCGACTTCGGCGGAAAGTTCGGAATAGGTCCATCGGCGGCGGCTTCCGTCTTCGCCGACCCAGTCAATCGCAGTCTTTTCGCCAAGACCTTCGTGAATTCGTGCGTCGAGACAGGTTTCCGTCAGATTCAGAGTGGCTCCGACAGCCCATCTGATCGATTCAGGCCCATCGGAAATATCCCGCAGCACCGTGTGCGGCTTGCCGAACCGTATACCGGCATGGTCAATGATCCGGCCCCAGAACCAATCCGGCTCCTCAGTGGCGCGGCGGACAAGATCCTCGTAACTGTCAATGCCGCAGTCTTTCAGAAAAGCGGTCAGCGTGCTTAATCGCTGAATGTCAGAGTCTGGCTGAAACATCCGCCACCTTTCTACAAGGAAAAAGGGCCGCGCATTTGGCGCGGCCAGTCGGGGAGGTAACCCTGGACACGGCGTGACGGCAATACCTTGTGACAGGCACTCCCGCCCACGGTCAACCGTGCATCGACAAGCCGCCGGAAACCGAGATCACCTGGCCGGTGATGAAACCGGCGTCGTCGGACGACAGGAAGCAGATGATGCCAGGATAATCCGTCGGCTGCGCCAGACGCTTCATCGGAATCGCCCGCTTGAGACCCTCGGCGATCTTTTGACCGGCCTCGCCCTCGGCAACCTGAGCAAACAGCGGCGTATCGGTCGGGCCGGGGGCGACAGCGTTCAACTGAATGCCCTTGCGCGCCAGTTCCCGCGCCACGGTTTTGGTGAACGAGATGATGCCGCCCTTGCAAGCCGAATAAACGGCTTCGCCCGAAGACCCGACACGACCGGCGTCGGAGGCGATGTTGACCACGCGGCCCCCGCCGTTATTGACCATGCCGGGCAACACCGCGTGGTGCATGTTCAGCGGACCATAAAGGTTGATGTCGATGACCTTTTTCCACAGATCCGCATCGCTGTCGAGGAACGGTTTTATCACATCCCAGCCGGCGTTGTTCACCAGCACGTCGATCGGGCCACCAGCCTCGAACGCGGCCACAGCCTTGTCCACCTCAGCCCGGTCGGTGATGTCCACCCTGTAAGCTTGGGCTTTTCCTCCGCCGCTCTGGATCAGACGGGCCGTTTCCTGCGCGCCGCCTTCATTCATGTCGAAGATCGCAACCTCGGCACCTTCTTCGCCGAAACGTTCGCACACCGCGCGCCCGATTCCGCTGCCGCCACCCGTCACGATGACACGTTTTCCATTTAATCCTCGCATATGGATGTCCTCCTCTTCCGCTAACACCTTCGCAAAGAACTTGATTCGAGGCGTCCTTTCGTACATTCTAACGCTTGTTAGATTTATTGCAATGGACATCCTTATGGGCGACAAGTATCGGTCGCGGATGATGCGAGGACTCGATGTGGTCGATAAAATCGAAGATGACCTGAGCAAGTCCGAAAGGACGCGGGGGGACGTCCTCGCTACGGCTGCCCGACTTTTTCGGCACGATGGCTTTTACGCGACGACGATGCGCGACATTGCCCATGGATCAGGGATAGAAGCCGGAAGCATCTACTATCATTTCCAATCCAAGGACCAGATTTTGAGCGAGGTTCTCGAACTTGGTGTGCGGCAGCTTTACGAGAAGGTCTGCGAAATCGTCCGCGCGACAAAGCAGCGCCCCGAAGAATTTCGCAAGACCTTCGCTTTGCTTATCGAAACCCACCTGACCTATCTTCTGACCGACAGCGACTTCACTTCCGCCAATATCCGGAACTATCCGATGCTGTCGGATGAAGCGCGCGCCCCACACCGTGAGTTGCGTGCCTCCTATGCCGGGGTATGGAGCAGCTTTCTGCAGGATGCCAAAGACTATGGCACCCTGAGAAACGACATTTCCGTTACGGCGATCCGGCAGTTCATATTGAGCGCCATGAACTGGACCGTCGAATGGTATAAAATGGACCAGTATCCGGTTCATATCCTCGCAGAACGTATGAGCAAACTGATACTTGACGGTATGTGTCCCAGTCACCGGGCTGACGTAGACGGCCAGAAGGCGGGCGACGTAGCCGCTTCTGTTGAAGAGCAAGACACCATCGGCAAGGCCGCAAAAACCCGCGCCGAAATCCTGAGGGCCGCGGCGCGCGTTCTTAGAGACAAAGGGTACAAGGCGACCACGCTAAGACAGATCGCGGATGAAGCGGATATGAAGGCGGGCAGCGTCTATTACCATTTCAAATCCAAAGACGCGATAGTGGACGAGGTTCTGAACGCCGGCTTGAGCGATTTGCTATCTGGGGTCACCGCAGCAGTCCAAGAATTTCATGCGCCAATCGACCATCATGCTAGGATCGCAACTGCGATTTGGACGCATTTACATTTTCTCTTCAAGGCAAGCGAATTCACGTCTGCGAACATCAGAAGCTATGGGATGCTGCCCAATCATTTAAGGAAGAGACACAGGGATATTCGTCATGAGTATGGGCATCTCTGGGACAGGGTTCTTCGCGAAGCGCAAGAGGCCGATGCCATAAGATCTGACATCAAGATTGTCCCTCTGCGCCAGGTGATGTTGGGCGCCTTGAACTGGACGGTGGAATGGTTTGATCCCAACAAGGAGGGAAGCTCGGGGTATCTTTCATTGTCTGAGTTCTCTGGCATGCTCATCAAGCTGCTTCTTGAAGGGATCTGCGACAGGGAGAACGTCGCGCGAGCCTGATGAGCGCAGCCATTGCGATCAAACCAGAAGGAAGTGGTACAGCCCTTCCGCAACCGCCTTTTCCCGGTCCGTCTGCCACGTGATCACGCTGACGCTCGCCATCCGCTTGCCCTTGCGGGTAACATTAGCACGGGCATAAAGCGATCCCTTCACGCCAGGTCGGAGGTAATCGACGGTCAGATTGATCGGCTTTGCCGGAACGTCCGCGAAATCGGGATGAACTGCGATAGCGGCGGTCGCTTCCATGAAGCTCGCGATGATCCCGCCATGGTAGTAGTCCATGACTGGGTTTCCGATGTGGCGTTCTACAAAGGTCATCTCGGTTTCGGCGTGGCAGCTGTCCACGCTCTGAACCTCGAAGTTGAGAAAACGGAAGAACGGCACGCGGGATACATTTGCATTGACGGCTTGCAAGTTGATCACGATGGCTCTCCTTTTTCCAACGCGTCAAACAGGCTGGAGTCTCCACGGGTCAATGCGAATGATGCGACTCCACGTGCAATTTCCGCATTCTCATGGCCATCAAACCAGATACTGCCCGAATTGAAGGCGATATGGCGGGTTTCCCGAAAACAATGCGCGCGAACGATGACGTCCGCGCGCGATCGAGCGGGCCGCAGGTAATCAACCCTAAGGTCAAGAGTGGCCATGGTGCTGACGCCCTCGATTGCCACAAAGTTTGCAAGACCGAACACACTGTCCAGCAGAGCCGTCAGGATGCCACCATGAAGCCGCGTTTGATCCGCGTCGACGCAAAACTCCGGATTGAACGGCATCCGAACTCGAACGCCTTCGGTCGAGACCTCTTCGATCTGGAGTGCCATATGCTTTATCAGACCCTTGCCGCGCGCATTCCACATCTGCGCGATCTGCTCCATCTTCCTCTTGGTGATATCGGACATGTGATCTTCCTTTAGCGACCCGTGAAATTCGGTTTTCGTTTTTCGATAAAGGCAGCGACCGCCTCGTGGTGGTCTTCAGTCTGATGCATGAGCGCTTGATAGGCCGCCGCGGAATTCAGGAAATCTGGTAGATCCATCCGTTCGGCATTGCGCATCAGACGCTTTGCGATCCGCACCGCGCGCGGCGGCTTCGATGCGATGACGGCGGCGCGTTCGCGGGTGCGGTCCATCAATTTCTCATGCGGCACGACCTCCAGCACCATTCCCATTTCCAGGGCCTCGGCGGCATCGATCATGCGGCCCGAGAAGGTCAGATCGGCAGCTTTCTGATGGCCCAGACGGCGCAGCATGAACCAGCTGCCCGCATCGCCCGGAATGATTCCGAGGTTCAAAAAGACTTCGCCGAACCGCGCCTTGTCCGAGGCGACGCGCATGTCGCACATCATCGTCAGGTCGCATCCCGCGCCGACCGCCGCGCCGTTGACCGCGGCGATGGTAGGAACGTCGAGATTGTAGAGCGCCAGAGGCAGCCGCTGCACCCCATCGACATAGCTCTGCGCCGCCGCAAGCGGTTCCTTGCGAAAGATGCTGTCGGGATCGTTCATCTCCTTGATGTCGCCGCCGGCGCAGAAGGCCGGATCGGCACCGGTCAGGATCATGACGCTGACCTGCGGGTCGGCCTGCACTTTTGCAAACGCGTCCAGAAGCGCGGCGATCATGTCGTTTCCGGTGATCGGGTTGCGACGTTCCGGATCGTTCAGCGTGACCGTGGCTATCCTGTCGGAAATTTCCAGAACGACGGGGGGGTTACTCATTTTTTCCATCTCCTCGTTCGCGTTTCTCGAACATGTCAGGGTTTATCATGTCACGGGCATCGTGACCCATGTGCAGGGTTTCCCCGCCGTCTACATAGATGTCTTCGCCGGTCATGAAATTCCCCAATTTGGATGCGAGGAAAATGATCGTCCCGGCGATGTCCTCCGCCGCGCCCATCCGGTTCAGGACCGAGCGGTTGAGCTGTTTCCAGCGCTCCGTCGGAATGGGATAGCGGCCAAGCGCCTCTGTCTTGATCGTTCCCGGCGCAACGCAGTTCAGACGGATCCCGTATTCGCCCCATTCGGCGGCCAAGGTCTTCATCATGCCCGTCACGCCGGCGCGCGCGGCGACGGTATGGGTGAACCCGGTGAGCGCGGTGCGCGCTGAAATCGCAGTCACGAAGACGATGGAGCCGCCGTTTTCATACATGAAATGATCGGCCACGGCGCGTGTCATCTGCCACGATCCTATCAGGTTGTTGCGGATCACAGCCTCGAAGCCCTTGTTGGTGATGTCGCGCGCGGCTGCGATATACTGGCCGCCCGCGTTGTTCACCAGAACATCAAGCCGCCCGTAATGGTCCTTGATGCGCCCCATCGCTATTTCGATACTGTCCGCGTCACGGGTGTCGCCTGGCACGACAAAGGCCTCGCCACCCGCCGCGCGGATCATCTCGGCGGTCTCCTCCAGCGGCCCTTCGCGGCGCGCGAATAGGGCCAGCCTGGCCCCGCAGGAGGCCATTTCCAGCGCCGTTGCCCGGCCCATCCCCGAGCCGGATCCGGTGACCAGAGCCACCTGGCCCGCCATGAGATCCGGCGCGTAACGCCGTGCTTTTTCTTCGCTCATGTTCTGCCCCCTCAGTTTTTAAGCAGTTCGCCGGCGATGATCAGCTTGCGCACCTCCTGGGTGCCCGCGCCGACCTCCAGCACACGTCCGGTGCGGTAGAGGCGGTTCACTTCGGTATCACGCATGTAGCCCGACCCCCCGTGGATCTGCACCGCCTTGTCCAGCACGAAGGACGTCGCCGCGGCGGTCTTGAAGATCGCCGCAGCGGTCAGCTTGTGAATTTCGCCGCGCCCGCCTTCGCCCTCTTCCAGCCCCTCACACATGGCGGCCGTCTTCAGCGACAGGCTGCGCGCCGCCTCGATCTGGGTATACATGTCGGCCAGCATCGCCTGCACCATCTGGAAACTGGCGATCGGTTTGCCGAACTGCTGGCGCGTCTTGGCGTAATCGATGGAAATATCCAGCGCCCGCTGCGCAATCCCCAGGGCATTGAAGCAGACGATGGCGCGCTCCAGATCCAGCCCCGACATTGTCACCGCAACGCCGCCGTCCAGCTTGCCGACCATGTTCTTCGCGGGCACCCGGCAATCCTCGAACACCAGCTCACCCGTGGGCGAGCCGCGAAAACCCATCTTGTTGAGCTTCTGCGCCACCTTGAAGCCGGGCGTGTCAGTTTCGACGATGAAGGCGGAAATGCCCTTGGCGCCCTTTTCGGGCGAGGTCTTGGCATAGACCAGCACCAAGTCGGCAATCGGCCCGTTGGTGATATATATCTTGGTGCCATTCAGGATATAGTCATCGCCATCCTTCTTCGCCGTGGTCCGCATCGAGCCGAGCGCATCCGACCCGGCGCCCGGTTCGGTCAGGCCAAGCGCGCCCACCAGCGTGCCGTTGCACAGGCCGGGCAGATACTTGCGGCGCAGATCGTCATTGGCGTTTCGGTAGATGTTGTTGACGCACAGGTTGTCATGCGCGACATGGGTCAACCCGATGGCCGCCGAGGCGCGCGACAGCTGTTCGGTGATGATGCAGGCCGAGGTGAAGTCGAGCCCCGCGCCGCCGAATTCCGGCGGTACGTTGAGGCCGAGATAGCCCATCTCTCCCAGCTTGGGAAAGACCGAAGGCGGCAGGTCGTCGGTGTCGTCCATTTCCGCGTTCAGGTGGTGGAACTCGGAAAAGAAGAACTTTCCGGCCTGATCGGCCAATGCCTGCTGTTCGTCCGTCATGAAATGTGTTGGCAGATTGATGTCGTTGCGCAGTTGCTTGTTCATGGTCTCGTCCCCCTCAGGCGCGCAAAAGTTCTTCGGCGATGATGATCTTGCGCACTTCGCTGGTGCCCGCGCCGATCTCCAGCAACTTGTTGGCGCGGAACAGCCGGTTAATCTCGGTGTCCTGCATGTAGCCCGAGCCGCCGTGGATGTGGCAGGCTTCGGTGACGGCCTTGTTAAAGGCCTCGCCTGCGTAAAGGCAGGCGGCCGCGGTCAGCTTGTGGATCTCGCCGCGACCCCCAGCACCCTTCGGCAAGCCGACACAGGCCGCCAGGGCACGATAACTGAAGGCGCGAGCGGTTTCGACCTCGGTGTAGATCTCGGCCAGTTTCGACTGCATCATCTGGAAGCTGGCGATCGGCTTGCCGAATTGTTCGCGCATCTTCGCGTATTCCAGACCCAGTTCAAGCGCACGTTCGGCCATGCCGACGCAGACCGAAGCGACCATCGCGCGTTCCAGATCAAGCCCGCTCATCACCACTGCAACGCCAGAGTTTTCGACCCCCAACATGGCTGATGCCGGAACGCGGCAATCCTCGAACACCAGCTCGCCCGTAGGTGAGCCGCGAAAACCCATCTTGTCTAGTTTCTGCGCCACCTTGAACCCGGGATTGTCGGTTTCGATGATGAAGGCCGAAATGCCCTTGGCGCCTTTGGATTTGTCGGTCTTGGCATAGAGCAGGATCACATCGGCAATGGGACCGTTGGTGATGTAGATCTTCGAGCCGTTGATGACATAGTCGTCGCCGTCGCGCCGGGCGGTGGTGGCCATGGAGCCAAGCGCATCGGATCCCGCGCCGGGCTCGGTCAGCCCGAGCCCGCCGACCAGATCGCCCGAACACAACCCCGGCACATATTTTTTCACCTGCGCTTCGGAGCCGTTGCGCAGCAGGTTGTTCAGGCACAGGTTGTCATGTGCACCATGCGACAGGCCGACGGCGGGGTTCCACTTCGAAATCACCTCAGACACCAACGCCTGGGTAAACTCGTTCTGGCCCGATCCGCCCAAAGCCTCCGGGGCCGTGATCCCCAGAAGACCAAGTTCGCCCATCTGCTTGAAAAGATCGTCAGGCCACCAATCCTCTTGGTCCATGCGTGCCTGTAGCGGGTGAAGCACCTCGCGCGACACCCGATCAACATGATCAACGATCTGGCGCTGCTCATCGGTCAGCGAATAATTCGCCCTGATGGCCGCCAGATCAGCCATGGCAAGTTCATTCTGACTGGTCATACTTTTTCCTCCCGAACAAAATGTCATCTACAGCGTTGACCAAAATCAAACACATGTTAGAAAATAGTTCAAGGCAAGCTTTTCGCGACCTGACGTTGCAGGCAAGTTCGGCCAGAAAACGGGGGATATCTTGGAAATGGTGGAGAATGTCGTTCGTTCGCAGTCGCGGGGGTATGAGGTGCGCATCACGATCTGCCGCCCTGACAGTCGAAATGCCCTGAACCGCGAAGTGGCAGAGGGTCTGATTGCCGCAATTCTGGCGGCCGAGGCCGACGCGGAATGCCGGGTGATCGTCCTGACCGGCGAGGGCGAGCGTGCCTTCTGCGCTGGCGGCGACATCAAGGCGGGTGCCGAAGGTGGCCCATTTGTTCAGGACCCGGCCTATCCGGACCATTTCGCCGGGCAATTGTTCGAAACCATACAAGCCTGCCGAAAGCCAACCATCGCGCGCATCAACGGTGTGGCCATGGGCGCGGGCGCGGGCATCATCTGTGCCTGCGATCTGGCCGTGATGGTCGATCATGCCCGAATCGGAACGCCTGAAGTGAAGGTGGGTCTGTTTCCGATGACTATCGTTCCGCCAATGATCCGCATGTTGCCCCGGCGCAGATTGATGGAGATGTTCATCACCGGCGTTCCTCTGACCGCCGAGGAGTCCTTGCGCTATGATCTGGTCAACCATGTGACAGATACTGCCGGGCTGGATGACAAGGTTGCGGAGTTGGTCGCGCAGATTGCCGCGCAGTCGCCTACCGCGATCCGGCTGGGAAAATACGCCTGCCACGCGATGGAAGACATGACCTATGCGCAGCAGATGCGCTTTGCCGAAACCCTGTTGCCACGAGTTGCGCAGACAGAAGATGCGCGCGAGGGCTTTGCCGCCTTCATTGCGAAACGCAAACCTGAATGGACAGGCCGCTGATCAAGCGGAGAGGAGAAGCACATGTCGGATCGAAAACTGCGTATCGGATGCGCATCGGGATTCTGGGGCGATACGCCTGAAGCGATCGGTCAGCTGGTCTCCAAAGGCGAGATCGACTATCTGGTGTTCGACTATCTGGCCGAGGTGACGATGTCGCTGATGGCGCGAGCCCGCGCCAAGTCGCCCGATGCGGGTTATGCGCCGGATTTCGTCAAGGCGCTGGCACCCTGGTTGTCGGAAATCAAGGCCAAGGGGATGAAGGTCGTTGCCAATGCCGGGGGTGTGAACCCGCGTGGCTGCCGCGATGCGCTGGCTAAAGTCGCCGCCGAGGCCGGGATAGATGTGTCCATCGGTGTTGTGCTGGGCGATGATTTGTCGGCGCGGGCCGACGATATCCGCGCCGGTGGTCAGACGGAGATGTTCTCGGGCGTCGCGTTTCCAGACGATATCTGGAGCATGAACGCCTATCTGGGCGCCCGCCCCATCGCGGCGGCGCTGGATGCCGGAGCCGACATCGTGATCACAGGGCGCTGTGCAGACAGCGCAGTGGCGCTCGGCCCGCTGATGCATGAATTTGGCTGGGGCGACGATGATTGGGACAAGCTCAGCCAGGGATCGTTGGCGGGCCATTTGATCGAGTGCGGCCCCCAGGGGACCGGTGGCAACTTCACCGACTGGCAGGACGTACCGGGCTGGGACGACATGGGGATGCCCATCGTCGAAGTGTCGGAAGACGGCAGTTTTGTCATGACCAAAACACCAGAGACGGGCGGGCTGGTTGTGCCGGGTTCGGTCGGTGAACAGATGCTCTATGAAATCGGCGATCCGCGCGCCTACCTGCTGCCCGACGTGATCTGCGACTGGTCGCAGGTCACGCTGGACCAGGTCGGGCCGGATCGGGTGTTGGTCAAAGGCGGCAAGGGTCTCGGGCGTACCGGCAGCTACAAGGTGTCGGCGACCCATGCCGATGGCTGGCGCGCGGTTTCCTCCCTGACCCTGGCGGCCATCAACGCGCCGGCCAAGGGCAAGCGCGTGGCCGAGGCCATCGTTACCCGTTGCCGCCGGATCTTCCGTGAAAGAAACCTGTCCGATTTCCGGCAGGTCAGCGTCGAAGTGCTGGGGGCAGAGGCGGCTTACGGCGCCAACGCGCGGGCGCAGACCCGCGAGGTGGTGATCAAGATCGGCGTGACGCACGACGACCGCGCCGCGCTCAACATCTTCGCCGGCGAGATCGCACCGATGGCCATCTCGACTGCGCAGGGGCTGACCGGGTTCTTTGCCGGGCGGCCCAAGGTGCAGCCGGTGGTACGCCTGTTCTCGTTCCTGCAGGACAAGGCCGACACCCCCGTCGCAGTCGAGGTCGACGGCCAGGATGTTCCCGTCACCGTGGCCACCAGGCCAGTCCACCTCGATCCGCCTGCCGCACCGCCCGCAGAGAGCCGCGAGCCCGGTCCGGACGCGGTCAAGGTGCGCCTCGTCGATCTGGCCTGGGGACGGTCGGGCGACAAGGGGGATATCGCCAATATCGGTATCCTGGCGCGCAAGCCAGACTACCTGCCTTTTATCCGGTCGGCTCTCAGCGAAGAGGTGGTAAAAGACTATTTCTCCCATGTCTGCGAAGGCAAGGTCGAGCGGTTCGACCTGCCGGGAAGCCATTCGCTGAATTTCCTGCTGCACGAATCGCTGGGCGGGGGCGGCATCGCCTCGGTCCGCATCGATCCGCAAGGCAAGGGGTTTGCCCAGATGCTGCTGGATATCGAAATTCCCGTGCCGGCCGACCTGGCCGCGCGCGACGGGCTGAACACCCCGGACCCGAACAAGAGGGTAATACCATGACTATTTCAAAACTCCTGGTCGCCAATCGGGGTGAAATCGCGGCGCGCGTGTTGCGCACCGCCAAGGCCCGCGGCCTTGCGACGGCTGTGTTGCGCCACGTCGCCGAACAAGATGGGCCGGCCCATCTGATCGCGGATGAGGTTGTGATGATCGACGGCCCGACGCCTGTAGCGGCCTATCTCGATATTCCGCAGATCGTTGCGGCCGCAAGAAAGATCGGCGCGGATGCGGTGCATCCCGGCTACGGCTTTCTGTCGGAGAATGCCGGTTTCGTCGCGGCGCTGGAAGAGGCCGGTGTGACATTTGTCGGCCCGACCTCCGAGACCATCGACCTGATGGGCGACAAGGTCCGCGCGCGCGCCTTTGTCGAGGCGCGCGGCTTTCCGGTTGCCCCCTCGGCGATCGAGGATGACGATCCGGCGAGTTTTGTCGAACGCGCCCGCACCCTGGGCTATCCGCTGCTGATCAAGCCTTCGGCGGGGGGCGGCGGCAAGGGCATGCGCATCGTGCGCGAGGACAGCACGTTGGAGACCGAGATCGCCACCGCGCGCCGCGAGGGCGAGCGGTATTTCGGCGACGGTCGTCTCTTCGTCGAACGCTATATCGAACGTCCGCGCCATATCGAGGTGCAGGTGATGGGCGACGGGCAGGGCAACGTGGTCCATTTCTGGGAGCGCGAATGCTCGATCCAGCGCCGGTTCCAGAAGATCATCGAGGAAACGCCCTCGCCCGCGCTTTCGCCCGAACAACGGGACGAGATCTGCGAAACCGCCGCCAGAATTGCGCGCGCCGTCAACTATCGGGGTGCCGGAACCGTCGAGTTCATCTATGCGCAGGACGGGGCCTTCTACTTTCTCGAAATGAACACCCGCCTTCAGGTCGAACATCCGGTGACCGAGATGGTCACGGGCTTCGATCTGGTCGCCGAGCAGTTGCGTATCGCGGCGGGCGAGGGGCTGAGCGCGGCGCAGGCCGATATTCCGCAGACCGGCCATTCGATTGAGCTGCGCATCTGTGCCGAGGACGCGACGGCCGATTTCCGCCCCGCGATCGGGGATATCCTGCTGCTGGACGAACCCCACGGTGAGGGTATCCGTGTGGACAGTGGCATTCGGGACGGCGGCAAGGTCACGACCGATTTCGACCCGATGCTGTCCAAACTGATCGTGCATGGGGCAGATCGCGCACAGGCCATCGCCCGTGCGCGGAACGCCGTGCAGAATTACGTCATCCTCGGGGTGACGACCAACACCGGCTATCTGGACGCGATCCTTGCACATCCCGATTTTGCGTCGGGCGATGTTTCAACCGGGTTTCTAGCCGAACAGGCGGATGTGCTGACCGCGCCGGGCGAGGATGTATCCACCCTGCTTATGGCGGCGGCGGCCCTGTCTGATCAACGTCTGGTGACCGATGTGATGCAGATACCCGAAATGCACCGCAAGATGGGCGGGTGGAGAAACTGATGCGCAGAATATTCATGATCGCCAGCCATGAGGCCGAATGCTGGCTAACCCATGATGGCAGCCGCTTTGTCCTGAACATGCCAGATGGCGCAGTTCCCTGCCAACTGGACCCGACCGGGGCGCCGGGCGCACATGTGCTGCGGACCGGGGGGCGGGCGCATGAGTTGCGGCTGGCGGTCGGGTCGGAATCTACCTTCATACATTTGAACGGGCGCACCTTCGAGGTTGGGAGGGTCGATCCCGACGACCGGCTTGCCGGCAGGCAGGGCGCTGCAGGGGGTGATCGACTGTTGGCGCCGATGCCGGGGGTCGTCGTTTCGGTGGCGGTTAAGCCCGGAGACACCGTTACAGAAGGCCAGCCGCTTCTGGTCATCGAAAGCATGAAGCTTGAAACCACCCTGACCGCGCCGCGCGACGGTGTGGTTGCCGAAATGCCTTTTACCGCGGGTGACAGTTTCGGCCTAAAGGCCGTCCTTGCCCAGCTGACCCCGCAGGAGGAGTGACAATGCGCCGGATCGAAAGCCACATCGACACCAATGCCGCCGACTACAAGGCCAATTTTGCCGCCATGTCCGAACGGCTGAAGGAGTTTCACGCTCGCCAGCACGCGGCGCGTTTCGAGCGGCCCCAACGGGACATCGACCGCTTGGCACGCCAGAACAAACTGGGCGTGCGCGAGCGGTTGAAGCTGCTGCTCGATCCGGGCACGCCGTTTCTTGAATTCTCGACGCTGGCCGCCTGCCGCGAATATGATGGCGCCGTGCCCGGTGCCGCCGTGGTGACGGGCATCGGCATCGTGCAGGGCCGCGAGGTGGCCATCCACGCCAACGATGCGAGCGTCAAGGGTGGTGCCTGGTATCCGCATACCGTCAAAAAGATCGTGCGGCTTCTGGATGTCGCGCTTGAGAACCATTTGCCGGTCGTCCATATCTGCGATAGCGCCGGGGGCTTCCTGCCGCTGCAACACGGCGTGTTTCCCGACCGCTATCTGGGCGGGCGGGTGTTTCGCAACCAGGTCAAGCTGAGCCAGGCCAATATCCCGCAGATTGCCATCGTTGGCGGGCATTGCACCGCGGGCGGCGCCTATGTGCCGACGCTGAGCGATTACAACATCATCATCGAGGGCACCGGGGCGATCTTTCTGGGCGGTCCGCCACTGGTCAAGGCGGCCACCGGCGAAGAGGTCGGCGTGCAGGAACTTGGCGGCGCGGTGATGCACACCTCTGTCTCGGGGACGGGAGATTATCGCGCCGCCACAGAACAGCACGCCTTTGCACTGGCGCGCGAGATTGTCAGTCAGTGGAAGCGTATGCCAAAAACCATCATCGAAACGGCGGCGCATGAGGAGCCCTATTACGATCCCAAGGAACTTTACGGGATCATCCCCAAGGACCGGAAGACCCAGTTCGACATGCGCGAGGTTCTTGCCCGAATCGTGGACGGTTCGCGGTTTCACGAATACCAGCCGGATTACGGAACCACGATGATTTGCGGTTTTGCCCACATCTGGGGCTACAAAGTGGGCATCCTCGCCAACAACGGGGTGCTGTTCAACGACAGCTCGCTTAAAGCGGCGCATTTCATGCAGCTATGCAACCAGAACCGTACGCCACTGGTCTTTTTTCAGAACATCACCGGCTACATGGTCGGCCGCGAATACGAGGAACGCGGCATCGCCAAGGACGGCGCCAAGATGCTGATGGCGCAGGGCGGCTCGGTCGTGCCCAAGTTCACCGTGATTGCCAATGCGTCCTACGGGGCCGGCAATTACGGCATGTGCGGGCGGGCCTGGGATGCGCGCACGCTGTTCATGTGGCCGCAGGCGGAAATCGGCGTAATGGGGGCGGATCAGGCCGCCAACACCATGGCCGACGTCAAGATCCGGCAGCTTGAACGCGAAGGCAAGCAACTGACCGAAGTGGAAATCGCCGCGATCCGTGACCCGGTGCTGGAGAAGTTCCGGCGCGATGTCGAGGCCTATACCTCGACCTCGGAATTGTGGGATGACGGCATTCTCGACCCGGCGGACACGCGCAACGCGCTCGGCATGTCGATCTCGGCTGCGCTGAACGCGCCGATCGACGATCCGCATTACGGGATATTCCGGCTGTGACGGCTTGAAGGGCAGGGCGGCACACTGGATTACGGAGTTGCCGTCCCGCGTCAAGGCGATGCCAACGGGGGCTTTTGAGGCACGCGGGAACCCTGACCTGTCCGGTTTGCCGGACAGGTCAGGATGGCTTCTGCCGCGCCTCCTGAATGGATACGACGTCGGAGGCGGCCATATGCGGCCTGTCGGTCTCTACCGCCTTCAGCGGCTCGACGGGCTTCAATCCGGCCAGACAGTCGCGCGCGAGTTGCTGATACTCGGCAGTTCCGCGTGTTTTCCAAGCGACTTCCTTCTCGGTGACGTCGCGGATTACCCTTGCCGGCGATCCGACCACCATCGAGCGCGGTGGAACTATCGTTTCGCCCCGCACGAACGCCTGCGCGCCGACGATTGATTCCGCACCAAGCTCTACGCCATCCATGATGACGGCATTCATCCCGACCAGGGCGTTCCGACCCACTGTGCAACCGTGCAGGATCGCGCCGTGGCCGATATGACCGTCGGATTCAACGATCGCGTCGCGACCGGGAAAGGAATGGATGATACAATTGTCCTGCACATTGGCCCCGTCGCCAATCACGATCCTGCCGAAGTCGCCCCGCAGGCTTGCTCCGGGTCCGATATAGCATCCATGACCCAGGATGACATTTCCGATCAGAACCGCCTGAGGATGGACATATGTATCCTCGGGCACAACGGGCACGAACCCTTTGAATTCGTAACAATACGCCATTATCTCTCCTTTTGGTGGGTTGGGTACCACTGGTTACCGGAACCAGACGTCAGACGTTTATCGACAGTCATGCCGGGACCCGAACGCCTGAATGGTGCTGGCTTGCGGAACGCGCGGTCAGGAAAATCAGTCATGTGTTGGCAAATGACGCAGGCTCCCTACATCACGGTTTAGCTATGTTGACAGTTATCAAGGTTGAGCGCTAAAATCAAACATGTGTTAGAAATTGACATGGCTTACCGTTCACGATGGCCGGGCCAAGCATGGGAGAGAGAGAAATGAGAGACAAAGCCTATGTCGTCGGCGTCGGGATGGTCCCATTTCAGAAGCCAGGAAAATCCGAAAGCTATGATGTGATGGCTGCTGCGGCCACCCGTGCCGCGCTTGCCGATGCGGGGCTGGATTATGACAAGGTTCAGCAGGCCTATGTGGGATATGTCTATGGTGACAGCACCAGCGGCCAGCGGGCTTTGTATCACGTCGGCATGACCGGGATACCGGTTCTGAATGTGAACAACAACTGCTCGACCGGTTCGTCGGCCCTGTTCCTGGCCCGTCAGGCAGTTGAAAGCGGTGCGGTGGAATGTGCTCTGGCGCTTGGCTTCGAGCAGATGCAGCCTGGCGCAATCGTCGCGATGTTCCACGATCGGGTCAGCCCCTTCACGTCCTTCGACGCCGAGACCGACGTGCTGGTGGGCAACACGGAGATTCCGCTGGCGCTGCGCTATTTCGGCGGCGCGGGCAAAGCGCATATGGAAGAGTTCGGAACTACGCTGGAAACCTTCGCGAAAATCCGCGCCAAAGCCAGTCGGCATGCGTCCAGGAACCCGGTGGCGCTGTTCCGGCAGGAAGTGACGCCGGAAGAAGTGATGGCGGCACAGGTCGTCTGGCCCGGCGTCATGACAAAGCTGATGGCTTGCCCACCGACCTGTGGCGCGGCTGCGGCAATCGTGTGCTCCAAGGCCTTCGCCGACAAGCACGGTCTGGACAGCTCGGTGCGCATTGCCGCTCAGGCCATGACGACGGACGGCCCGGAAACCTTCGGCGCGCATGACATGCGCGAGGTCGTCGGCTATTCGATGGCCAAACGCGCCGCCGATCAGGTCTATGAGGCGGCGGGCATCGGCCCTCAGGATGTGGACGTGGTCGAACTGCATGACTGTTTCGCCCATAACGAGCTGATCACCTACGAGGCGCTTGGGCTTTGCCGCCGCGGTGATGCGGCAAAATTCGTCGATGACGGCGACAACACCTATGGCGGCAAATTCGTGACCAATCCGTCGGGCGGGCTGTTGTCCAAGGGGCATCCGCTGGGGGCGACCGGCCTGGCGCAATGCACCGAACTGGTTCAGCAGTTGCGCGGGCAGGCAGATGCAAGGCAGGTGGAAGGCGCGCGGCTGGCGCTCCAGCATAATCTGGGTCTTGGCGGGGCTTGTGTGACCACGCTTTATGAAAAAGCGTGACAGCACCAATCGGGAGGAGAAAACATGACTGGAAAACTTGACGGGCGCGTTGCGCTGGTTTCCGGTTCGGGCCGGGGTATCGGTCGCGAGATCGCGCTCAAGCTGGCCTCGGAAGGGGCGCGCGTGGTGGTCAACGATCTGGATGCCGACCCGGCCAATGAGACCGCCGAGGCCATTCGTGCGGTTGGCGGCGAGGCCGTGGTCTGCGCCGGCAGCGTGACAGAAGACGGTTTCGCCGAACGTTTCATCAAGACGGGCGTGGACAGTTTTGGCGGGCTGGACATCATCGTGAACAATGCCGGCTATACTTGGGACAGCGTCGTTCAGAAGATGACCGACGAACAGTGGCAGGCGATCATCGACGTTCACCTGACTGCGCCCTTCAGGATTCTGCGCGCCGCCCAGCCGGTGATCAGCGCCAAGGCCAAAGAAGAAGCTGCTGCAGGGCAGGAAGTGTTCCGCAAGGTGGTGAATATCTCATCCATCGCGGGGACCGGCGGTAATGCCGGCCAGATCAACTACGCCGCCGCCAAGGCCGGTGTTCTGGGTGTCACCCGGACGATGGCCAAGGAATGGGGCCGTTACAAGGTCAACGTCAACGCGGTGGCCTTTGGCCCGATCCGCACGCGGCTGACCGAAGGCAGCGCCGCGGGCGACAGCACAATCAAAGTGGAAGACCGCGAAATCAAGGTCGGCGTGAACCCCGATCTCTTGTCCCAGATGGAGCGCATGATTCCGCTGGGCCGGGTCGGCACCCCGCAAGAGGCCGCTGGCGCGGTCTATTTGTTCTGTACGCCCGAATCTAACTTCATTTCGGGTCAGCACATCATTTGCGGCGGCGGCTTCACGATCTGACCCACGCCAGCCAAACCACGTATTCGAGCCTTGGCTGGCGACCGGCATTTCCGGCGGCCGTATGACGATTGCCCGGACGGGATTCGCCACAAATTCCAATCCAACGCGTTCGGGAGGATTGACTCATCGGCACCAATTACCTAACAGGTGTTAGTTAGGCAGTATACCGTAAAGAGACCCCATGGCGAATACCTCAGCGAGCAAGCTCAACGAGATCCCCCGGAGGGCGGTCGGGCGTGATGGCGTGCTGGATGTTGCGGCGCGGCTCTTCCGCGAACAGGGCTATGGGTCCGTGTCACTCAGAAAAATCGCCGAGGCCGCTGGAATCAAGGCGGGCAGCATATATTACCATTTTGGCTCCAAGGACGAGATCGTCGCGCGCGTTCTGGATGCAGGTATTCAGGTCGTTCATGAGAGCATGCGCCAAGCCGTTTCCGCCTTGCCCGAGGGCACCGGCGCCGAGGCGATCCTGCGGGCAGCGATCGGGGCGCACCTGCGCGCGCTTCTGGACGTCAGCGATTATTCCTCGGCCAATGTGCGCATTTTCGGGCAGGTGCCGCAATCCGTCCGCGATGCCAATCTGCACACGCGCCGGGCCTATGAGGCCGAATGGGACAACCTGTTGTCCCGGCTTCAGGCAGACGGCGCGCTGAAACGCGAAGTGGACATCCGCCGCCTGCGCCTGATGTTGATCGGTACGCTGAACGCCACGCTTGAATGGTTCGATCCGCACCGCGGCAGCGCAGAGGCGCTGTCACGCACCTATGCCGATGTGTTTCTCAACGGAATACTTGAAAGACAGGAGACCTGAGCCATGGCGCGCCTTGAAACAGCAGTGCTGACCGCATCAGAGATCTATGCGCGGAATCACCAGGCGCAAAGCGCGCGGGTCGAGACGCTGCGCGCGCGCTTTGCCGAGGCCACCTCGGGCGGGCGCCTCGACATGGTCGAGCGCCACCGCAAGCGCGGCAAGCTGCTGGTCCGCGAGAGGATCGACTTGCTGGTGGATCCGGGCACGGCGTTTCTGGAACTGTCGTCGCTCGCGGCCTACGGGCAATACGGCGGCGAGGTGCCTGGTGCGGGGATCGTGACCGGCATCGGCATCGTCCACGGCCTGCCCTGCATGATCATAGCCAATGATGCGACGGTCAAGGGCGGATCATTTTACCACGAGACGGTGCAAAAGCATATCCGCGCCCAGGAAATCGCGGCGGAAACCCGGCTGCCTTGCCTTTATCTGGTGGATTGCGGCGGGGCCTATCTGCCCGAGCAGGACCGGGTCTTTCCCGATGCCCGCCATTTCGGCAATTCCTTCTATCGCCAGGCCAACATGTCGGCCAGCGGCTTGCCGCAGATATCGGCCGTGTTCGGCGGCTGCACGGCAGGCGGGGCCTATATTCCCGCGCTGTCGGACGAGGTCATCATGGTGCGCGGCAACGCGCGCATCCATCTGGGCGGGCCCTCTATCGTCAAGGTGGCGATCAACGAAGTGGCCGATGGCGAAACGCTGGGTGGTGCTGAGATGCATTCGCGCGTCTCGGGCGTGTCCGACCATCTGGCCGAGGACGAATACCATGCGCTGGCGCTGATGCGCGACATCGTGGCCGAGTTGGGCCAGTCGCGCCCGATGCCGCCCGACGCAGCCCCCGCGCCGCCCGCGCATGATCCGTCAGAATTGCTCGGCATCATCAGCGCCGACCGCAAGCAGCCCTACGACATGCGCGAGGTTCTGCTGCGCATGATCGACGCGGGCGAGTTCCGCGAATTCAAGCCCGGCTGGGGTGAGACGTTGGTTTGCGGCACCGGGCGGATCCACGGCTATCGGGTCGGTATCCTGGCCAACAACGGCGCGCTGATGTCGGACAGTTCGCTGAAGGGGGCGCAGTTCGTCTCGATGTGCGACCAGCGCAATATCCCGCTACTGTTCTTGCACAACATCGCGGGTTTCATGGTCGGGACCGAGGCGGAGCGCGGCGGCATCGCCAAGAACAGCGCCAAGCTTGTCTATGCCATGTCGGTTGCCAAGGTGCCGCGATTGTCAGTCCTGCTTGGCGGATCCTATGGAGCGGGCAATTACGGCATGTGCGGACGCGGATTTGCACCGAATTTCCTCTTTGCCTGGCCGATGGCGGAGTTGGCCACCATGTCCGCGGACATCGCGACCAACGTGATGCAGGAGCTGCGCCGCCAGAAAGGCGGCGAGCCTGAAAGGATGGAGACCGATCTTGCGCAGATCGAGGCGCAGGTGCGTGCCCAATATGGCGAACAGTCCGATCCGTATTACGCCACGTCGCGGCTCTGGGATGACGGGTTGATCGAGCCCGGACAGACCCGCGATATTCTGGGCCTGTGTCTGGCCATTGTCTCGTCGGTGCCCGAGAAAGGGCGCCACACGCCCGTCTTCAGAATGTGAGGCCGATGTCATGACAACAAGTTATGAAACCATCATTGTCGAAACCGATGCGCGTGGCGTTGCCACGGTAACCCTCAACCGCCCTGACAAGCACAATGCGCTGAACGCCGATCTGATCGCCGAGCTTTTCGACGCGGTCGAGGATCTGGCTTCAGATGACAAGGTGCGCATCGTGATCCTGACCGGTGCCGGCAAAAGCTTTTGCGCTGGAGGGGATTTCAACTGGTTCGCCTCAAACGTCGAAAAATCCCGCGCCGAACGGGTCGAACAAAGCGCCACGCTCGCGCATCTGTTGCGCCGACTGGACACGCTGCAAAAGCCCCTGATCGGGCGGATCAACGGGCCGGCATATGGCGGTGGCGTCGGCATGATTTCGGTCTGCGACTATACCATCGGCGCAGAAGGCGCACGCTATGGCCTGACCGAAGTGAAACTGGGTCTGCTGCCCGCCAATATCTCGCCCTACGTGGTGGCCCGCATCGGCAAGGTGCACGCGCGTGAAACCATGCTGTCGGGCGCGCTCTTCGACAGCGCGCGCGCCGAAAGGATCGGGCTCCTCACCGAGGTCGTCGCCGCCGACGCGTTGGATGCCGCCGTTGAACGGGTGGTGCACGATCACCTTCAGGCAGCGCCCGGCGCGGTGGCGGATACCAAGGCACTGATCGCTTATGTCGCCAGTCACGATCTGGAAACCAACATGATCTACACCGCCGACCGTCTAGCCGACGCCTGGGAAACCGGGGAAGGCATTGAAGGCATCAACAGCTTTCTCAACAAGAGCGTGCCTTCGTGGAGAGTGAAATGAGTTTCACCCGCGTCCTGATTACCAACCGGGGCGAGATCGCCCGGCGCATCCAGCGCGGGTGCCGCAAGCTGGGTCTGGAAACGGTTGCGGTCTTTTCCGAGGCCGACCGCGACGCGCCCTTCGTAGCCGAGGCGGATCACGCTGTCTGTATCGGCCCGGCGGCTGCGTCTGAAAGCTACCTGAACGTCCCGGCCATCCTGGGGGCTGCGCGCGCCACGGGCGCGGGTGCGGTGCATCCCGGTTATGGCTTTCTGTCCGAGAACGCGGATTTCGCGGCAGCGGTCGAGGCCGCAGGGCTAGTCTTTATCGGACCGGAACCCGATGCCATCGCTCAAATGGGGTCCAAGATCGCGGCGAAGGCTGCGGCCGAGGCCGCAGGGGTGCCGGTGCTGCCCGGGTACCGCGGTGCCGATCAATCGGATTCACGCCTGCTGCAAGAGGCGGGCGCGCTTGGGGTGCCATTCCTGGTCAAGGCCAGCGCCGGCGGTGGCGGACGCGGGATGCGTCTCGTCACCGACATGGCCGACGCGCCCAAGGCCATCGCCTCTGCCCGGGCAGAGGCGCAGGGTGCGTTCGGCGATCCGGCGGTATTTTTGGAACGCTATGCGCTCCGCTCCCGCCATGTCGAGGTGCAGGTGCTAGGCGACACGCATGGCAACCTGGTGCATCTCGGCGACCGGGACTGTTCGCTGCAACGCAATCACCAGAAGCTTATCGAAGAGGCCCCCGCGCCGAATCTGCCAGACGATCTGCGCGAGCATATGCGCGCTGCCGCCGTGCGCCTTGCACAGGCGATCGGATACCGCTCTGCCGGAACGGTTGAATACTTATATGACCCCGAGCGCCGCGCCTATTACTTCCTTGAGATGAATACCCGCCTTCAGGTCGAACATCCCGTCACCGAGGCGATCACCGGAATCGACTTGGTCGAATGGCAGTTGCGCATCGCGCGGGGCGAGCGGCTGACTTTCCAGCAACCCGACGTACACTTCGAAGGCCACGCCATCGAAGTGCGCGTTGCCGCCGAAAACCCGGCCGAGAATTACCGCCCCGAAACCGGCAGGATCACGCTGTGGGTGCCGCCTTCGGGCGTGCGGCTGGATACGGGCGTCGGGGAAGGTTCAACTGTCGGCCATCACTACGATTCCATGTTGGCCAAGCTGATCATCCATGCGCCGGACCGGGCGCAGGCCATCCGCAAGAGCGTGGCCGCAATCGACGGCTTTGCCGTGGGCGGGCTGGGGCTGAACCTGGCGTTTCAGCGCGCCTTGTTAATTCATCCCGACTTTGCCGCGATCCGGCATCACACCGCCGGGCTTGTCGAGATGTTTGTGAACGGGTGGGCACCCCCCGCACCCGATGCGCAAAGCCGCGCGCTGGCCACACTGGCCCTGCATTTGCATCTGGTCCCGACGGCCGGGAACACCCCTTGGCAAGGTCTAGGTGCGTGGCGTCTGACCGCGCCCGCAGGCCGGCCCGGCGCTGCCTTCTATTGGGCCTTGGGCGACGAAGACCCGACCAGCGCGGCGGGCGATAAAAGGCATCTGACGATCAGATTGCCGGACGACACCCCTGTTACCGTCGAAGCGCCCGGCCTGACCGCCGACCGCCTGACAGGGCGCGTTGGCGGCGTGCCCTTTACCCGCGCCGCGCACCTGCGCCGCACGAAAAAACACTGGCAGGTGTTTCTGTCAACGCCGGATGGTATGGCCGGGTTTGCCATTGAAACGCTGGAGGACAGACACCTGCAACGCGCTTCGGGAAAGGTCCGCGGGGCAGACTTGCTTGTCGCGCCGATGCCCGGTGCAGTGGTCGAACTGCGGGTCGCGCCCGGCGATCGGGTCGCGGCGGGCGATACACTGGTGGTGCTTGAGGCGATGAAACTGCTGCAAAGCCTGGTCGCCCCGTTTGCGGGCATCGTAGCCGAAATCTACTGCGCCGCCGGCGACACCGTCGCCGGGCAAGCGCCCCTTGTAAAACTCGATCCAGAGGAAATCCAATGACCAAGCATGACATGATTGATGCGGCCACAGGCCCGTTCAGTGAGGACCTGAACATGATCCGCGCGCAGCTGCGCCGCTTCATCGAAACCGAAGTGACGGCCAAGGCCGACGCTTGGGAAAAGGATGGCATGGTGCCGCGTGACGTGCTGCGCCGGATGGGCGATCTGGGCGTGCTGGGCATGCGCTATGACGAGCAATATGGCGGCGCAGGGCTAAATGTGATGTCCAGCGTCGTGCTGGCCGAGGAAGCGGGTCGCTCCACCTTCGGCGGGTTTTCGGCCACGGTTCTGGTCCATACCGACATGGCCTCGCCGCATCTTGAAAACGCCGGTACGCCCGAACAAAAGGCGCGCTGGATGCCCTCGATCACCTCGGGCGAAAAGATTGCCGCAGTGGCCGTGACCGAACCGGGCGCCGGGTCTGACGTGGCGGGGATGCGCACGCGCGCGGTGCAGGACGGATCGGACTGGGTGATCAACGGCACCAAGATGTTCATCACCAACGGCGTGCATGGCGACATCTATTTCGTCGGCGCCAAGACCGACCCGGACGCCAAGGGCTCGCGCGGGATCACCATGTTCACGGTCGAAAAGGGCACGCCGGGGTTCTCTGTCGGCCGGGCGCTGAACAAGACCGGCTGGCTGTGCTCGGACACCGCCGAACTGATCTTCGAGGATGTGCGCATCCCGGCAGAGAACGTGCTGGGGGAGGTGAACCGGGGCTTCTACTCGGTGATGAAGAACTTCCAGAACGAACGGATCGTGCTGGGTGCAATGGCCTGCGCCGAGGCGCAATCCGCACTGGAAATGACTGTGGATTACGTCAAGCAGCGCAAGGCTTTCGGTGGTGTGCTGTGGGACAAGCAGGCAGTGCGCCAGCGATTGGCCGATTGCCAGACCCGGATTGAAGCGGGACGTCAGCTTACCTATCACGCTGCGTCACTAGATGCCGCGGGCCGCGATTGCGTCAAAGAAGTATCGATGGTCAAGGCCTATTGTGGCGAGCTGGTAAACAGCGTGCTTTACGACTGTGTCCAGTTCCATGGCGGTATGGGCTATATGCGGGAAACACCCGTGGAACGCATGTCGCGCGATGCCCGTGTCCAGGCCATCGGCGGCGGTGCCACCGAGGTCATGCTCGAAGAGGTCGCCAAGCGGATGTGAACTCACCATTACAAAAACCATATCAACGACCAACTGACACAAGGACTAACAAAATGAATTTGGAATCTACTCAACGCCAACCACTCGCAAGTCTGTCCCGAGAGTTCGCAACTATACTCATCGGCACCATTCTTCTAACACTCTCCGCGAAAATCGTGGTTCCTTTCTACCCGGTTCCGATGTCGACCCAATCCCTAGCAGTCCTGGGCCTTGGACTTTTTCTGGGTCCAGTTCGCGGTGGACTTGTTGTAGTAATCTACCTTCTGGAAGGCGCGCTTGGCCTTCCGGTTTTCGCTGGCACGCCTCCCGCGCCGGCCGGATTGGTCTATATTGCCGGCCCCACAGGCGGATACTTGATTGGGTTCGCACTCGCAGCGGCTGCCGCTGGATGGATGGTTCAAAAGTTGAGAGGGTTTCAGCCTGCATTCAGAGCAACTGTCGCTGTACTTTTCGGTTCCATGCTTATGTACTGCGCAGGGCTCTTCTGGCTGGGCGGCTTTATCGGCTATGGAGAAAAATTGATGAACGCCGGGCTTTACCCGTTCCTGCTTGGAGATCTGGCCAAGGCGGCAATTGCTGTGGTGCTGTATACAGGGTTCCAAAATCGGGGCCGTGTTTGAACGCTGGGCTTCGTTGCTTTGTTCCAGTGCCGGGTTCGACCGGCGCTGAAAACCAGCTTGAGGTTTCCGAAATTGTGCAAGAGCAAGAGGCGGAGCTGCATGATACGGATTGTTCGCAATCAATACATGGTCATAAAGAATGACAAGAAACAACATGTTTTACGGTGAGCCTGACCCTCCTCGTGCGCAGGGCGTAGAGGTGGCCGAGGGAATCCTAAGGATCGTTGCCAACAATCCCGGGAAGATGACCTATCACGGGACGAATAGCTATATCATTGATACTCCTGACGGTCGGTTCATTATCGACCCCGGTCCAGCAGAAGACAGTGCACATTTCGAAGCAATCGTCGAGAATTTGGGAGCCAACCCTGCCGGAATTCTCTTGACACATCACCATTCCGATCATTTCGGGGCCGTGCCGGCATTGCGCGAACGTACAGGTTTGCCGGTTTATGTTTCGCGCGCATTTCCTGACGATGCGTTTCAACCTGACGGCTTTTTGAAAGACGGGCAGGTGATCGCTGGTCTTACTGTCCTGCACACACCTGGTCATGCGAGCGATCACCTCTGCTTCGCGAGGCCGGATGGAGTACTTTTCACAGGCGATCACGTGATGAGTTGGAACAGTTCTATAGTCAGTCCCCCTGACGGCAACATGCGCGATTACTGCACCCAGCTTCAGCGGCTAATCGATCGCAACGATAAGGTCAGCCTGCCGGGTCACGGACCTGTACTCCGGGACCCGGGACCGTACGTCAAACGGTTGCTCGCCAACCGGATGCGTCGTGAGTCGGAGATTCTCGCGTACCTCTCAAGTACCTCCGACTCGCTCCAGAATATCGCCACTTCTGTTTACAAAAAATCTGACCCGCATATTGCAATGGCCGCCGAACGAAATGCCGCGGCGCATCTGGAGAAGCTTCTTTCAGAATCCCGGGTGGTTCAGGACGAAGGGATCTGGAGATTACCTTAACATAAACTTCATTATGCGAATCTATCATGTACGCGGGGCACATTCTAACTTGGGTTGCGACAAATCCCCTATCTTGCTGGAAAGCAGGAGAATGAAAGATGGCCCACACAGAGCTGAACCTACGCGAGAGGCGTGCGATTGAAGATATGTTGAACGCCAAAATGTCCGTCGACAAGATCGCCGCTGAGGTCGGCAGGCATCGCTCGACTGTGTATCGCGAGATCAAGCGGAATCGATTTGTCGACGACGAGCTGCCAAACCTGAATGGCTATTATGGGATGAATGCCCAGAGGTCTGCTGTCGAGCGTCGCGCTCGGCGTCGCAAGCTGGTGCGGTTCGTGGATCTTCGAGTTCATGTTATCAAGCAGTTGGAGGAAGGATGGTCACCGGAACAGATCGCGGGGCGCTTGCGGTATGAGGGTCAAGATTTGCGCGTCAGCCATGAGACGATCTATGCCTATGTTTACGGGCCCGACGGCCAGTCTGAACAATTGGCCCGTTATCTGCCGCATCGACGTAAGAAGCGGCATCCGCGAGGTCGACGCACGCCGCGTGGCCTTGTTTTTCCGCCGGATCGGTCGATCCATGAGCGGCCCGCCTACGTCAGATCGCGTGAGACTTTTGGCGAATGGGAGGGCGATCTCATGATCTTTGAACGTGCACAGGGCAAAATGAATGTAGCTTCACTGGTCGAGCGCAAGACGCGCTTCGCCGTCCTGTTCCGGAACAATGATCGCAGCACGACGCACCTGATGAACCGCCTGATGGGCGTTATGGAACCCCTGCCCCAACCTGCACGCAAATCAATCACGTTCGATCGCGGGATTGAGTTCCGCGACTGGCGCAAACTCAAGCCAGGGATCGGCACTGAGGCGTGGTTCTGTGATCCGCAGGCTCCGTGGCAGAAGGGCTCTGTCGAGAACCTGAACAAGCGGGCGCGTCGGTTTCTGCCACGAGATGCGCCCGTGGCCGCTCTCTCAAATCGCGATATGAAGGCGATTTGCGACCGCTTGAACAACACACCCAGAAAATGCCTCGGATGGCGCACACCGACTGAAGCATTCAGGGAAGAACTGATGAAACTGAGATAGCGGAACCTGTCGCAACGTACCTTGAGATTCCAGCGGGCACCATCTAACCTTGGCTTCGACATCCCTCCTATCTTGTTGTTAAGAAACAAAAACGGGGACGCCTCATTCAGAGCCAGCTGCGCTGCGCCCGCCCAGCAAGACATCTGGCAGCGATGCCTCTTCTGTGCCGCAACCTTCAGCAGACAACACACCTTGCTCCTGAGCAGTCATGCTCTGGTTTCTGTGCGGGTCACCGTCGCCGCTGTGACTGAGTTCGCGCGCCTCGGGTCGATTTCCGTTTCCGAAGTTCCTCCGCCGATCCCATCTTTCAGATGCATCTCAAGAGGAACGCATCATGACAATCCAAAAGTCCGTTGCCTTCGCGCTAAACCGTGAGGATCGTGAGTATCGCTACCGCATATCGAAGGTGCTGTTGCTTGGTCTCTTCAGGAAAGGCCTGACACTGCATGGAGCCCGCGTTTTGCACGGCCTCGTGCATAGCGTCTGCAGACAGACCACTAACTGGCATGACGGTACCGCGCCACAGTTTCCATTCCCCTATCGCGTTCGGTGCGTGGAACTGCGCCGCAACCTCGGGCTTGAAAAGGCCAATGGAAACGCTGCACTGAAAGCTGGACTGCAGAACCTGGAACAACTGTCGTTTCTTGAAGAGTATGCTTTCTGCCACTGGAACCAATGGCTGGAGTTCAATCTGACGGAAAAGGCGTTTGCCCTTCTGTTCGACATACAGCCCTATGGTTTGTTCGATATCCGCGACACCGCGTCATTGTGCTCCACTCTGGATTTCCTGATCTATGAGACGACAGGGATCGCGCGCCGTAAACGCGCTCCCGAATTCGACTTGTGTGCCGACACGCATTTCGGGGGCGCGGGTCACGTCCTGGATTGGCCCCGGCTGCGTCCAAAGCTTGTCCCGGCATTGCAGAAATCTGCGCGCATCTTTGGCGTGAAGTTTGTTGTAATTTGTGAAGCGCGCGGATCGCGTCTTGGTATCGATGAAGTAAAAATTCGCATGAGCCGCGCGGGAACGCTGTGGAGCAACAAGAGCCTCTCGAGCATGCCGAACACAGCCCGGAAAGTCATTCTGATATCACAGGACGAGGCTCCAGAAATCTCGCCAGCAGATGCGCCACAACTGATTCCGAAGTTTGCACAGCATTCGGATAAGAACAGAGCCACTGATCTAAGACTGTGATCGATACACGAGGTCGGCTGCAACCAAAGTAATTGTCGTCTTCAGGCGTCAATATACCAGTGAGCGGTTGGGGTCCCGTCATCACTAATAGAGACCCTGCCGTCATCTGTTTTGCCAAGCGGCACGCGCCTCTTCCATTGCAGAATTTTCCAGGTTCTCACGAGCGGGTCGGTGTAATTTGGCACCCTTTCACATCCGGACAGTGCGCGCGAAAGGCCTCCTTTGATCCTCATGCCTTTCCTCTCGATGTCGGGCGCGAGAAAAAAATCAGAAAAATGCACGAGATCGCTCCCGCGTCCAACCAATCGATCCGATTTCATCCTTGTCAGCTTCGGCAGACATCCACGCCATCACAGACAAGGAGATCCACTGTGAAAGATGACCGCTACACGACGGCACAGATCCGCGCCGGCCAGGTTGCTCTGGCAGATTTCATTCGTGACTTGGAGGATCGTGACATGCTTCCTCCGCCCTACACGCCCTCTGGGCACCCGCTCGGTTACATGAATGCTGGCAATATGCTTGCCATGGTTATCCTGCGTCGAAACGGCGGCTGGGTCGGGGATATTGTGTTCAAGAACGTGCCCAAGGGCTTTCCTGAGGTGACGGGCACGCCAGATTCCAAGCCGTTCGCAAACGAGCAGGATGCCCTCCTCGCTGCTCAATCCATTGTCTATCAGGTGTTGCAACGTCCGAAGTCCGTCGAAGACGTGGCATGTATGGCGTTCCCGGAACTGGGAGGAAGGCGTCCATTGGTTATTGGCAATCACGTTATCGGTGTTGGCTACCGGGCTTGAACGTCCTGAGCCGTCCCTGACGGACCAATATGATGTGTCATACTAAATCCGACGCGGATCCATGGTTCACATAGATCCGCGTCGGAAATCCTGGCGGTGCGAACCGGTAACGATAGCCAAATCCTCCCGCGGCAAACTTTCTCGATGAATTCCTTTCTGCCGCTCGCGCGGCAGACCTATGTCCCCTTCATGAGGCCGGGCAAACCACGACCAAGAGACGGACACAGTCCTTCGGCGTGCGATCTCACCCATGTCTTCTGTATTTGCCGCCGCGCAGGCGGGCCGGAACTGCCGGCATCACCCCATCCTGAACACATAGGCCCCGTACGCACGAAGGGGTTCAAAAACGGCCACATTTCATGAGAGTGCTGTTGTGCGCTTGATGCGGTCGATTGTTGCGACACCGACGTTGAAGTCGCGCGCGATGGCACGAATGGATTTTCCCTCTTTGAGCATGGCCCTGACCTGATCCTGCTGGTGTGGTGTCAGCTTCAGCTTGCGTCCGAACTTCACGCCGCGTTTCTTTGCGGAGGTCCGTCCTTCTTCTGTGCGTTCATTGATGATGTTGCGTTCAAGTTCAGAAAGTCCAGCAAAAACAGTAAGTAAGAACTTTCCCATGGAGCTTGTTGTGTCGGCCCAGGGTTCCCGCAGGGAGCGGAATGATGCTCCGACGGCCTCTACCTTCTGGGTAATCACGAAGAGATCACTGGTTGATCGGGCCAGACGGTCGAGGCTGGTGACGACCAACGTATCACTGGGCTGTAGGGAAGCGATCATCTTTTCAAGCTGAGGCCTGCGCCGGTCAAACCCCGTGATTTTTTCCTGGAAGATCGTGTCACAACCTTCGCTCTGGAGGTGTTCGATCTGACTTTCTAGGTTCTGGCCAGTCGTCGAGACCCTCGCGTACCCGATCAGCATGGATTTTGCCCGGATTTAAGGCGCCATATACGGAACAAATATACGGATTTTACAAGGCGCTGATTTTGCGCACAAAAAAGGTCGTTCCGTTTGTTATAAGTTTCGGAACATGTCATGCTGCCATCCTCACCTCTTCGAGAGGTAAACGCGTGTCCATATCAAGATCGAAGACGCCGTATGGGTTGAAGTGGCTGTGCGGCAGTGGGTTCAGCGCCGCCATGTCTCGGTCTGTCATTTTTTCGCGCCAGGCGTGCTCACGGAGCACCTCCTGGATCATAAGGGTGTTCACGTAGACCATCGCCGCTTGCAGCAGATGCAGGCTGAGGACAGAGATTTCATGATCGTCACGACGATTGGACACCAGCTCATTGCCATTGCCGTAGAAGATGAAGTCGTTCACCCCGTTCCAGCGCTCTATAACATTGAGTCCAGAATGGATCTCGCGGCGCAGCTCCGCGTTGCCGAGATACCGGCACAGAAAGATCGTTTTAACCGCCTTGCCCAATTCCAACAGCGCCGAGAACACCGGGTGCGTTTGGCCCCGTGTAAAGCGGCGTAGGATGGTTTCCGCGTCTGCTGTCCGCAGCTTGAGGGCGCTCGCAAGGCGGATCATCTCATCGTAATGCTGCCCGATCAGACCCCAGTCGATGGGCCGGGCCATGCAAATAGACTCGATATTTGCGAAGCGATGGTCGGTTTGCTTGTCCGCGCGGGCGAGCTTTTGGTTGGCGATACCCTTCAGGCGCGGCATCAAGTCGAAGCCGAGAAGATGGCAAAAGGCGAACCCCACGACACTTTGCCCGTGGGTATCAACAAACTGGCGGTCGATATCCAGGTCCGTGCCGTGGTGCAGCACGCCTTCGATCATGGAAGCGACCTCTGAAGACGAGACTTGTTTCATCTGTGAGTGGACGCAGGTGGCCTGCTTATCAACATGCCAGTAGATCATCACCCCGCGCCCGCCATAGCGCTGGTGCCACTCTGTCATCAGGTTCTGGTCCCAGGAAGCCAACTGCGTGGAATCCGAGGCACAACTCGTGCCCGCATCTCCCCAGATATCGGCGCTTCGGATGCGGTAGGTGGCGTCTGCAATCCGCCGGGTTGCATCCTGAAGCGCTGTTTTGTGAACGAAGCGTTGCCGGATGTAGAGCAGTTCTTTGTAGCTGACCTTATGGGGGCCCGCCGCAATGGCCTTGAGCCCAATATTCGTCCCGATCCCAAACAGGGCCAGCAAGAGGCGCCGGGAGACCTCTTCCTGTGGCAAGGTCTGCCGAGATCCCGCCGCACGGAACAGCGGCGTGAACTCCGTGCGCAGGTCAACTTCCTTCAGCACATCAAGCAGGCTGGTCATCGGCCACCGTCGGCCGAGCTCTGCTTTCAGGTCTTCAAGCCCCACAGGATCAGTTTGTGGCTTCAAGGGGCGTAGAGACAGGCGCGTGCCGCCACCCCGGGACTTGAGTGTGACATCCTTGTTGGCCGGGAAGCTTTGATCGAAGGAGATCAAGGCGGTTCTCATGTTATCCCGCAAAGCTTGGACAAACTGATCCGCGTCTTGGGGCTGATTAAGAAGATTAAAGTAGTGCGCGCGGCGCGCATCAAAATCGGCGGGCAGGTCTTGGTCCGGATCACAATATCGCTTCGCGCCCTCTATCCAGATTTCCTTTGTCCGCAGTTTGTCGCGCAGGGTTTGCAGGACGCATATCTCGTAGTTGATCCGATTGACGCGGCTCACGCCCCCACGGCCCATCTCGAGGACAATATCGCGCCATTTTGGGCGGACGACACCGTCGATCGGCACCTCACTCTCAGCGTAAAACTGCGGCTTCCGATCCGATGGCTCGGTCAATATAGAAAGGGCGGCTAACAACGGCTCCGCACTGGCACTGCTGGTCCGGAATGTCAGCGCTTTCAAGATTACCGGCAGGACGCGCCGATAATGCCGCGCATAAGAGCGGCGAATTGTGTGATGCACGCGGGTCGTGAAGGAAGGCGTGTCCGCCTGGTAGGCTTGTGCGAGATCACGGATCGTTTCGCGCGGGACCACTGGGTAGATGACCTGCGGAATGTCACCGTCCGGCTGCCCATCGACCGCGAGCACGATCTTGCCCAGAAGCGTGTCTTTGCTTTCCGCCTTCCGGAAATCGGCAACGTATTCCTTGATCACCTTACTCTCAGCGCGCGCAGAGATCTTGTGGATGATGCTGATCACCAAATCGCTCAGATCATCTGTCAAATCTGTGCCCCTGGTTGCGCAAAAGCAACTCAGCAGGGCATGGCGCACGACCTCAGGACGGCGGCGCATGTCCCAAGCATCCTCGCTGGCGGCGCGCCGGGCCAGATTGGCGATATGGTCTGGGTAGACACCGTCCAAGAGATCTGCAGGAAGGCCGATGGCACGCACCATCTCTAACCGCACCACAGCATCCTGAACGGCCTGTACGCTTGTCCCGCCTGGACCTCGCGCAAGCTGCGCAAATCGCGATGCGGCCTCATCAGTCGTCAGCAAAGCATCCAAGGCGTGTTTGTGCGCCAACACCAGCCGCCCTGAAATCTTGGCGCACAGCATCTGATCGAACCGGCGTTCTGACTGGGCCACCAGCTTGTCCAAACGCGATTGGTCAGGTTGGATGAAGCGGTTGATCAGAAACCACGCCGTCATTCGCTCATCAAGCGCGGACACCTGCGGTGCGTTCGGCAAGACCTCGGCCACAAGCCATTTCACAAACTCGCCTGAAGCGGCTTGATCAAACCGTCGGAGCCGCAAATGGTCCGAAACCAGACGGCGATACCGGCGATCCGAGCGCTCTGGCACATCTGATGGCAGTGGACCGTCATACTCGATCTGCTCCGCCAAGAACTGAGCAACAATCTCTGGTATAGCATCCATTCGGTTAGGAAATCTGGCATGGCGTTGGAAAAACTTCAGGTAGTATCCGAGCACAAGCCGCTTCGGACCAGACAACCCCTTCAGCAGCGGCTGCTCTGAGGGTTGCAAAACCCAATGTAACCGCAGGGCCTCCGCTGACCAAAGTTGTTCCATGTCCGCTCCAAATTAAACTATATCGGAGCATACATACGGATCATCCCGCTATGTCAACTCAAAACGCACAACCCGAAAATGTGGCCGCTTTTGACCCCCTTCGTGCGTACAGGGCCGAATATCGAGCGCCCTCAACATGCGCGGCGCGTAGCGCCGGAACCGATGATAGCCTTGGGCGACATGGGCCAAGGGATTGGCAGCCATTGTACTGGTCAACTGCATCGCCGTGGCGACAAGTCCTTCCAGATCACGCCAACCGCAGGCGGTCGTAACCGCGCTCTCAAGGGGTGCGCCATCGCCATGCGCTTCCAGGAGAGCGGCCCCCAAGCCTGAGAAAGAACGAAGTGTGTCCTGCAATGCTGCTTTGGCGCCGGTAATCTGCACATCACATAACCTCTTGGCATCGCGCCAGGTTTTACCCACGATCCGATCATGGGTCTCAATCACTGCATCAGCTATCGCAGCCTGCCATTCCACAGCACAGACGGTCATGATCGCCCACCGCCGATCGCTGGAAATGTCGCGCAAATCATCCGAGAAATATCGTTCGCCTTGGCGACGAAGTCGGGTGATCCGGTGGGGTGGAACGCCATCAAGGGCAGCGGTCGCAAGCCCGAGACCTTGCAGAAACTCCAACCGGTCCAGCAGGCGGTTCGCGTCTGCCGAGTTCTTGCCAACCTCAAATTGGCGCAACCAGACAAAACGGCTGACCCGGTCATCGACGTCTTCCGAAAGCAGGGCATCCAGCCTGCCTCTCATGGGCGCGTCGAGACGGTCGGCGATGCGCGTTTCCATCCGACGTTCGGCGGCGACAAGCGCATCAGCGCAGAGCCGTTCGATCACCGACACCCCGGGCAGAATGGTCTGGCTCCGGCGGCATTCTGTCACGAACCGACGCGCCAGCTCCTCATTAGAGCGCGCAACCTCAGCCTCAGTTTCAAGCCAAACCTTCAGGTCGCGGGCACCACGTCCGGTAAACATCTTGTAGCCATAGATCGCTCTAAGCTCGATCAGATGATCCCGCCGAGTCTCTTCGCGGACGGCGTAGCCCTCCAACTCAACCGCTTGCATTCCCAGCTGAGCCGCGATGAACCTGATCGCTTTTTCTGGGATGACCTCTCCAGCCGTCAGGAGGCGGCCGGGGTGTCGAAACGCGCAAAGCTGAAGGGCAAACCCAAGCCGGTTTTGTGATCGTCTTCGCAGACGAACATGTTCGATGTCATCATCGGCCAACGTGTAATGGTGAAGTAGTGCCGCTTCACTGGTTGGCAGATCAAATAGTGTCGCGCGCTGGCGCTCGGTCAGAATGGTGCGATGCGCCATGCTTCTTTTGCTTTCATGGGAGGTATTGAGTATATTTATTTATGATATGAGATAAGGAATAAATCCGTTGCCCGAAAGCGACCGCCGAACCCAAGCATCACAAACCAACGTTTGTGACACATGCTGATTGGCTATGCGCGCGTCTCTAAAGCCGATGGCAGGCAGTCTCTTGACCTGCAACGGGATGCCTTGATCGCGGCGAGCGTTGGAGAGGAGCAGATTTACTCGGATCTGGCATCTGGCAAAAAGGATGACCGGCCAGGGTTGGAGGCCTGCCTCAAGGCATTGCGTGACGGCGATGTTCTGGTTGTGTGGAAGCTCGATCGTTTGGGGCGTAGCCTGCATCATCTGGTCAAGACCGTCAGTATGCTGTCTGAGCGCGGGGTTGGCCTTAAAGTGCTCACCGGGCAAGGTGCGCAGATCGACACAACAACTGCGGCAGGACGGCTTTCATTCGGCATCTTTGCCGCTCTCGCCGAATTTGAAAGCGAGTTGATCCGTGAACGCACAGTGGCCGGTCTTCAGGCAGCCCGGGCGCGGGGGAGGAAAGGCGGACGAAAATTCGCGCTGTCAAAATCACAGGTGCGCATGGCACAGGCCGCAATGGCAAACCGCGACACGTCTGTTTCAGAACTTTGCAAAGAATTAGGCGTGAGGCCCGTTACTCTCTATCGCTACGTCGACCCGAACGGCAATCTGCGAGACTACGGCAAGCGCGTCCTCGGAGCCTAACGTACTATTCTGCACCCAGCCGGAATCTACCCCTATTTGTCAGTGTCCGGGGGGAAGGCCGACGCCGGGTAGGCCCTGTACGCACGAAGGGGGTCAAAAGCGGCCACATTTTCGGGTTGTGCGTTTTGAGTTGACATAGCGGGATGATCCGTATGTATGCTCCGATATAGTTTAATTTGGAGCGGACATGGAACAACTTTGGTCAGCGGAGGCCCTGCGGTTACATTGGGTTTTGCAACCCTCAGAGCAGCCGCTGCTGAAGGGGTTGTCTGGTCCGAAGCGGCTTGTGCTCGGATACTACCTGAAGTTTTTCCAACGCCATGCCAGATTTCCTAACCGAATGGATGCTATACCAGAGATTGTTGCTCAGTTCTTGGCGGAGCAGATTGAAAACGGCGGTGCGAAAGTCGGCCACGGTAGCGGCGGGATGAGCCTGCTGCGGGCGGTGTAAAAGTCGTCCACCTTTACCCTTTCTGGTGACAGGGAGGGCGGGAGGATTTTCACTGTGGATTTGTATCGGAAGGTTCGGCTGGCCTGTGCTGAGGGCATGAGCCAGCGTGAGGCGGCGCGGCATTTCAACATCTCGCGCGATAGCGTAGCCAAGATGATGGCGTTTTCGGTTCCACCTGGATATCGGCGGAAGGCGCCGGTCAAGCGACCGAAGCTGGATGCCTTCACCGGGATCATCGACGGTTGGCTGGACGGCGATCGGGAGGTCCCTCGCAAGCAGCGGCACACGGCGAAGCGGGTGTTCGAGCGGCTCCGCGACGAGCATGCCTTCACCGGGGGCTACACGATCGTGAAGGATTACATGCGACAGCGCGAACGGCGCGGCCGCGAGATGTTCGTGCCGCTGGCGCATCCGCCCGGTCATGCCCAGGCCGACTTTGGCGAGGCGGTGGTCGTCATCTGCGGCATCGAGCAGAAGGCGCATTTCTTTGTCATGGATCTGCCGCACAGCGACGCCTGCTATGTCCGTGCCTATCCGGCGGCCACTGCCGAAGCCTGGGTTGATGGCCACGTCCACGCCTTCGCGTTCTTCGGCAAGGTGCCGGTGTCGGTGCTCTACGACAACGACCGCTGTTTGGTTGCGAAGATCCTGCCGGACGGGTCACGTCAGAGGGCTACGCTGTTCAGCGGGTTCCTGTCACATTACCTGTTCCGTGACCGCTACGGGCGACCCGGCAAGGGAAATGACAAGGGCAATGCGGAAGGCCTGGTCGGTTACTCGCGCCGCAACTTCATGGTGCCAATCCCGCGGTTCGCGACCTGGGACGCGTTCAACGATTACCTGGAGACACAGTGTCTCAAACGTCAGGCGGATGTCTTGCGAGGTCAGTCCGAGACGATTGGCCAACGCCTCGAGCGGGATCTGGCCGCGATGTCCGACCTGCCTGTGGCGCCGTTCGATGCCTGCGATCAGACAACCGGACGGGTCAGTTCGCAGGCGTTGGTGCGCTACAAAACCAATGATTACTCGGTCCCGGTTGCCTACGGCCATCGTGACGTCTGGATCAGGGGCTATGTCGACGTGGTCGTGATCGGCTGCGGCGGCGAGGTCATCGCACGTCATCCGCGCTGCTACGACCGCGAGGACATGGTCTTCGATCCGCGGCATTACCTTCCGCTGATCGAGCAGAAGATCAACGCTCTCGACCAGGCGGCTCCCTTGGCAGAATGGGACCTGCCGTCGGAGTTCGCGACCCTGCGCCGCTTGATGGAAGCGCGCATGATCAAAGCCGGACGCCGGGAATATGTGCAGGTGCTGCGCCTGCTCGAGACCTTCGACATCGACGATCTGCATGCCGCCGTGAAGAAGGCTCTGCAACTGGGCGCGGTCGGCTTTGATGCCGTCAAGCACCTTGTCCTCTGCCACGTCGAGAAACGGCCGCCGAAGTTGGATCTCGATGTTTACCCATACCTGCCGCGGGCGAACGTCGAGACCACATCCGCGGCCAGCTATATGTCCCTGATGTCAGAGGATGCAGCATGACCGTGCCCCCGAAGATCCTGCTTGCGGATCATCTGAAGACGCTGAAGCTGCCGACTTTCCTGCGGGAATATGACAAACTCGCCCGCCAATGCGCCGCCGAGGGGCTGGATCATGTCCAGTTCCTGGCGCGTCTGGTCGAGCTGGAATTGATCGACCGCGAGCGGCGGATGATCGAGCGGCGTATCAAGGCCGCGAAGTTCCCGGCAACCAAGAGCTTGGACAGCTTCGACTTCAAGGCGATCCCGAAGCTCAACAAGATGCAGGTGCTGGAACTCGCCCGCTGCGAATGGATCGACCGACGCGAGAACGTCATCGCCTTGGGGCCCAGTGGAACCGGCAAGACCCATGTTGCCCTCGGGCTGGGGCTGGCCGCCTGCCAGAAGGGGCTGCCTGTCAGCTTTATCACCGCCGCCGCGCTGGTCAACGAGTTGATGGAAGCCCGCGACGAACGTCGGCTGCTACGGCTGCAAAAGCAGCTGGCTGCCGTAAAATTGCTCATCATCGACGAACTGGGCTTCGTGCCGCTCTCCAAGACCGGCGCCGAGCTCTTGTTCGAACTGATCTCGCAGCGCTATGAGCGCGGCTCCACGCTGATCACCAGCAACCTGCCCTTCGACGAATGGACCGAAACCTTCGGCACCGAGCGCCTGACCGGCGCCCTTCTCGACAGGCTGACACACCACGTCAACATTCTCGAGATGAACGGCGAAAGCTATCGCCTCAGCCAAAGCCGCGCCCGAAAGGCCCAAGCCGCCACCTGATCACACCTTGCAGAACTGGCCCTCCGGGCCAATGCGCCATGGCACGCGCCGGCTATCTGGAGAGCGCACGCGCCATGGCGCTTGGTGCCCCGCCATTGGCCTACTTTTGCGCCGCCACGTGGCCGGTTTTGTCTCCGCCGTTGACACCGATCGCCGTCGGCGCGCCGGTCTCCTCCTTCAACCACGCGGCGGCGGTCATGTGGTCGGCATGGGGGTGGGTGTCGAGGATCATCGCCACCTCCAGCCCCTCACGATTGACCAGATCCAGTACAGCCTTTGCGCTGTCTGTCGAAGTGGATGCGGCCTTCGGATCAAAGTCCAGAACCACGTCGATCAGCGCGGCCTGCCCGGTCGCGGGGCAGGCAGCGACATACTGGATGGATCCCGTTTCCTCTTCATAAAGCCCCCAGACATCCGGAGAGGTAGGGCCGTTGGACGGGCTGTGGCGTGTGATCGTCATAATGCCTCGTTTTGGTTGGGGTGTCAGATGGGGGCGCGTCTGTCAGTCATCGGGTTCCGGGGCGTCCGCGTCGTCGGTGCAGAAAATTTGGTAAAGGGTGGTCAGCAGACGCTTTGCGTTTTCGCCCGCAAGCGCATAGTGGATCGTCTGCCCATCCCGCCGCCCTTGCACCAACCCGTCGCGGCGCAAAAGCCCGAGATGCTGGGAAATCACGCTTTCGCGCACCCCAAGGGCCTTTGCGAGTGCGCCGACCGACCTTTCGCCTTCGACAAGCGTACACAAGATCATCAGGCGATTCCGGCTGGCCATCGCCTTGAGCAGCGCCTCAGCCTTGTCCGCGTTTTCTTGCATCTGCTTTACCTTCATACATTCGCATATGCGACGGTATGAATTTATTTCAAGCTCTGACCGGACTTTTCCAGCGCTCCTTGTTTGCTTTGACCCCACCTGCAAACGCGGTACGGTTCGTCATGGCGCAGCTGACCTCCATTGAAATCCTATTGCCTGAACTTCGGGCCTATGCGATAGCCATTTGCCATTCCCGCGACGAGGCTGAAGATCTTGTTCAGGATGCTGTGGAACGGGGGCTGCGATCAGGTGGGAGGCCAGACCCGATCGGGGAACTACGGCCCTGGATGTTCCGTGTCATTCGCAACCTGCATTACGATGAGCTGAGAAAAAGGCGCGTGCGTCGGGAATATTTCGCGGCCGAAAAACGTCTATCCAATGAAGCGGGTGCGTCGGACACCGCGCGGGATGTGTTGATCCGGCTGGCCTTTAAGAAACTGCCGCCCGAGACCCGCGAGGTTCTGTGCCTCGTTGATATCATGGGGTTGAAGTACGCCGAGGCGGCGAAAGTGATGGATGTGCCGAACGGAACGGTGATGAGCCGGATCAGCCGTGCCCGCAAGGCGTTGCTGGAAATCGTCGATGGGGCCGAAACGGCAAAGCAGGAAGTGACGCGGAAGACATGAATGAACTGAACGACAAGGACTGGGAACAGGTCAACGCTTACCACGATGGTGAGTTGTGCGCGGCCGACATGCGCGCATTCGAGGGGCGGCCTGCATCCGAGCCCGCGCTTGCCGCAGCGCTTGAGGACGTGCGGAACGTGTCCGTCAGCTTGGCGGCCTTGCGACCGGACCTCGTGCATTCGGAATCTATGCCGGAAACTAGTGCCGCAAATAGTAGCTGGCACCCCCGGCGCTGGCTGGCGGGCGGTGCTGTCGCTGCGGGAATTGCCTTGGCTGTGGTATTCGGACCCGCTTTTGTTGCCACCCCGACAGCTTTTGACATTCACGCTGAACTGGCCGCTGAGATGTATGACGTCGAAACCGCCGATCTGCGGCCCGCCGCGACAGGCGGTGCGGTGGGCGTACCCGACCTGTCCGTCGCAAACCTGACGGCTGTTGCCTTCCGCACATCGGACAACGGCGAAGTCATGCATTACGCGGGTCAGAATGGATGCAGGTTGACCTATTTTCGCGGCGCGTTCGTTTCCCCAGAGGGCAACGACACACCCGGTCAGCAGATCGCAACCTGGCTGTCCGGGGATCACCTTCGTCATATAGTTGTCGCGACAGGGATGGACCGCACGCGGTTCGATGCCATCGCCAGTTATCTGATGCTTGAAACCCGCGAACGTGTTTCCGAAAGCGTGATGGCGTCGCTTTCGGAGGCAACCCGGACGGCACGGTCCTGCGTCGGCTAGGTCAGTTGGTTTTTGCGGTGTCCGTCAAGCTGTCAAGATAGGCAATGACATCGGCCTGATCCTGCGCCTTGCGCAGGCCACTGAACCCCATCTTGGTGCCACGCACTTCTTTCCGGGGATTTGCAAGAAACGCGGCAAGCCGATCAGGTGTCCAATCGCCCCCGTATTCAACCAGCGCGTCGGAATAGCGAAAGCCGTCGACCGTTGCCACGGGTGCCCCGACGATACCATAAAGGTTGGGACCGACACGATTGGACCCACCTTCGTCTACCGTATGGCAAGCCTTGCATTTCCTGAACGTCTTTTCGCCGGCAGCCGGGTCGCCCTGCGCAAGGATCTCAGCGCCGGGAGTTTCAACCTCCTCCGCATCTGCGGAATCTGTCGCTTCAGTAGCGGCATCTGTGCCGGTTGCAGTCTCCGACCCTCCCGTGACCTGGGCCACGTATTTCGAAACCGTTTCGATTTCTTCCTTGGTCAGCGTTTCCGAAAAGGCTGGCATGACTCCGATTCCACTGGTCACGGCTGCGCGCACCTGATCGACTGTCGGTTTGAATTCATCAAGGTTGGGGCCGATCTCGGCCTCCGAACCCACATCTTTCAGCGCGTGGCAAAGGGCGCAGGCGGGTTGCGCGGTTTCAGTGAATATCTTACGGCCCGCATCCAGATCAGCCTCGGCGCTCGCAGCACCGGCCATCAAGGCAAGAAAAACTGCGCCGCCGAGTCGTGGCGTCGTTCGGGTGGTCATGTTCATGTCTCCGGTTTTTTTGTTGTCAAACCGGTGGCAGAGGATGCCGCCGGTCAGTCAGCTCAGCTGACGGTCACGTCGACGGCATGGGCGCGCCAGCCGTTATTGCCATAACCCCGTTCGTTGGGCGGAAAAATCTCGGGTTGGGTATCGCCTGCTTCGTTGGTGGCACGGCTCGCCAGCATATGTGTGCCTTCGGACAGCTCCGTGATCAGCACGAATGGCCGCCATGCATAGGGGCCAAGGTCCGGGCCAAGGAACTGCGCTTCTGCCCAGTTTTGCCCCCCGTCGGTGGACACCTCGATCTTGTCCAGACCGCTGACACCGCCCATGGCGACGCCGTGGACCTGCACCTTGCCGGTCGCCGCATCCATCAGAGGGCCGGTGATCCAGGATTTGACGGCCATCTCGTACATCGACGGCTGAGAGGGATCGCCCTTTACCCCCACGGAGCGCACGCGATAGCCGGTTTGCTGGATTTTATTGGGCGATTCCTCGGCCGTCATTGCCAGACGTTTGAGATACTTGACGTTGTTCACGCCATAATACCCCGGAATCACCAGCCGCAGGGGGCCTCCATGGGCGAGTGGCAAAGGCTCACCGTTCATCTCCCACGCCAGGATAGCCTGATCCATCGCGACCTTTGGAACCGACCGTTCGACCTGGATCGTCTCGGGTGGAAGACCTTCGGGGATCTCTTCGCCACCTGTACCGGTCAGGAACACGGCGCCCGCATTCGCGCCGCCCATCGCGTCAATCACGGCGCGCACCGGCACGCCGGTCCACACCACGTTGCCCGCAGCACCAACCGACCACTGCGAGCCGCTGGTTTCATGATCGAAAAAAGCGCGCCCGTTGCCCGAGCATTGCAGCACACAAACCACGGTTTCGACCGCGAGCGTCTTCATCTCGCCCACAGTCATCTTACCCGGGTTCGCGACCCCGTCGATCTCGACCTCCCAGGCATCGCGATCTGCGACGATCTCGTCGGGTGGGGCGGGCAGGTTATTGCGTATGTAAAGCTCGGTACTGGGCGTGATCAGCTCCGAACCTTGCGCGGCGCGCTTCGTCTCAAGCGTCTGCTTGGAATGGACGATCATGTCCTCGGCGTCTTTCCATGCGACGTAATCTGGCAACGGCTCCCCGTCTGATTGCGCCATCCCCGGTGCCCCGACTGCAGCAGCCACCATCGTGCCCGCTGATCCTATCAGGAAATGCCGACGCTTTACTTTTTCTATGATTTTCATGTCTTTCCTCCCGTGGTTCGAAGCATTTGCACTCCACGGTATGCAGCAGCTCCATGCGTAACTAACGTGTTGAGGGTGCATTTTATTCCCGCGGAACGAAAAAATATTCGCGAAGCTCCAAATAAGTGGATGCACGTGGCCGGGTCGGCTGGCCAAAGGACGGTGCCCGCTTGTGCGGTCGCTCTGCTTGCCGGATAACCCATTTTGGTAATTGGGGTCGTGCAGTTCCGATGCTCAGTCAGTTGGATATGGGGGGCGCACGGCTCCCGGAGGCTGCGCCAACAGATCAGAGCTATAACCGGCAGGGTTGTCGGATGGAAAAGCGTAGGAGCCGTCGCGCAATACAAGAATAACCACCGCCGAAAGTCCCTGGGAAGACCCGTATGTTGTATTCAACCGAGGGGCAGGGTCAGAACGTTGCGACGGATCAAGATCGATGGATGCGGTCAGGTGCCGTGTCAGCGCAGTCGGCGCCACGTAATTGAGAAACCGCACGGCAACGCGGTTTGTCCGGAAATAGATGCCCGCCATCGCGCGACTTCCAGATAGCTGAACCACGGCAGCAGCGACTTCGACGCTGGTACCGTCCTATTTCTATATCTGAGAAACACGCCGCTGCGACAGCTCAGACGGTCGCCGCTCCGATGGCGAAAAGCTCACGAAAATAAAACTTCCGGGTCAGGAACAGGGCGCAGACCGTGAACCGGTGTTCGGCCTTGCGGGGAGGACTGAAGTCCGTTCGGCGTCACCGGGCAATCAGGGCTGTGTCATCAAGCAACTCATGTTCCGAAAGTCCTTTAGGCCCCGGCTAAGCAGCGGGGCCTAAAGACAAAACGTCCAATCATGTTGGTTTATTCCGCATGTTGCGAAAGTTGTCGGATCAACCGCACTATCGCTGCCAGCCTTCGGTTGCCATGAGTTCCTGCGCTTCATCCGTGATGAGGAAGTCAAGGAAGGCTTGCGCCTCCGGATCGGCATCGGGCGAAAGCACGACATTCACGTCGCGGTAGATCACACGATCCGCAGACAGTTCGACCATGTCGAGGTCGTCCTTTGTGATCGGCCAATTGGGCCAGGTGATCCAAGCGTCGGCATCACCGTTTGAGATGACCCCATAGGAGGCACCCGATCCAAGCGCATAGGCCACGATATTGCGTCGCAGGTCGGAGATGTCATCGAGGCTCCCCAAACGGCCCGCTACGTCTTCCCATGTGCCAGTGCCGGAGGTGTTGTAGACCCCTGCGCCCTCGGTCACGACAACCCGCACCCCGTCGGCCAGAAGGTCATCGAAGTCATCAATGTTCAGCGGGTTGCCGGCCTTCACTGCGATCACGGTCGGCCGCAGGTAGATCGGCTCGACTTTCGCGGGATCGAAGGCCGTGTAGGTCAGCAGGAAGGCTGTCATCGACTGCTCGGATGTGCCCCAAAGAATGTCGGCGTCGGCCTGGGCGTCTGCGGTCCATTTCGATTCCGGGCCCGCGATCACTTCGACGGAGGTTCCCGTCTGCTCTTCAAAGACGGCTGCGACCTTGCGGAATGCCGTGTGCGGACCACCCGCGCCGTAAAGCTTTACGACGCCGTCTTGCGGCGCGTGTTCGATAGATGGATCGTTGAACGCGGTATCACCGCGGCGGTCGGCTGCGGTGTCGGCGAATGCCGGGGCGGCGGCAAGGATTGTGGTGGTGAAAAGCGTTGTCAGTCGCATGGTATCTCCTGTCAGGGTCGTGGATCGGCCTCCACCGATTGCGGGCGGCCTTCACAAGACTGACGCGCCGACATCCAGAACCCTTCCCGAATTTATGATCACGCTTCCGTGAGATCAGGTTGGCGCGCCTGGATCCTCGAACTGAGCCTGCAGCAAATGAGCGATTTCCAGAAGGCGCGCGCGCGGCAAAGCACCGGTCAGGGCGTAGGCGAACTCGGTGTCGCTCCAGTAGAACGCCTGCTCGGTGGCCGTTTCGGCAAATCGGAAACTTGGATCGCCTTCGCTGCCGCGTCGCAGATAGAGCGTCAGGCGCTGACCGTTGCCGTCTTCGTACATCAATTGTGCCGCTGGTTCGGTGGGCGAGGGAAGGAGCCGCCCACCGACCAGCGACAGACCCACGACACGCAGGTCGGGGATAGCAAACGGACGATCCAGCCGATTGGTCAGCCAAGTGGCCAGATGGCCCTTGTTCTCCGCCCCGACCTCGACCGGGTGCGCGACCTCGACAACGAAAGTGCGATGTGCGGCGAAGGCTTCGGCCACAAGGCCCGACATCGGCTGCGGGGCTGTGTCGGGGCGCAGGACCCAACCTGCCGTACCGCCTATCATCAGCGCCATCGCAACTGACGCAACCCATGCCAACGGCATGTGCCTGCGCCGTTCGGCAACCGGCAGCGTCGCCATCGGATGATCGGCAACCAGCCCCGCAAAGGCATGGCGCAGATCGCGGGCGATGGCCATGTCGGCTTCCACCCGACGGGCGGCTTCTGGTGTGTCATTCAGATAGGCTTCGACTTGTTTTCTCCGATCAGGCGGCAAGGCGTCGTCCACGTAGGCGACAAGATCCTCTTCACGAATATCCTTCGGCGCGCTTGTCATGTCACGCTCCTCAGTCTTGGGGCCGTCTCAGCCGTTGCCCCGCGCAAAGCGGCGCGGGCCCGGCTTACGCGGCTCAGGATCGTGCCTTCTGGGACGCCAAGCGTCTGAGCGGCCTCTCGGTAGGTGAAGCCTTCAACGCTGACCAGTATCAAAGCCACACGCTGATCGTCGGGCAGAGACATGACGCGCGCCAACAACCGGTTCAACTCGACATGGTTTTCCTGGGTCGGCGGTATCGCGGGCGGTGATGTCATGGTCTCAAGCGATTCCGTCTGACGTCGTTTCGCCTGCCGCCACCCATCAACATGCAGATTGCGCATCATCGTGAACAGCCAGGCCCGCAGGGGGACACCTGCGCGCCGCAGCGTCCACTTGCGCAAGGCTCGTTCCATGCAATCCTGCACCAGGTCATCGGCGGTGTGCACGTCGCGCGTCAGCGTGATCGCGTACCGCTTCATGGCGTCGGCCTCTTGGGCAAGGGCGTGATGGGTCGGCACGCTGCCTCCGTTTGCATGCATTCACATAAGTAACGCGCGCGGTCGCCGGATTATTCCCGGAAATCTTTTGAAAATTGTCGATCACGGGTTCGTGAACAAAAACTTGGGAAGGGTTCCAGGCTGTCGGTCGTGAACCTTGCAAGCTCCGCCCAAAGCGGCGCTCCAACCGAATTCAAAGGAGAGTTCTCATGAACGCTACGAAGAAAGTTATCGCCACAATCGCGGTCCTGACCGCCACTGCGTCCGTCGCCCTCGCTGACGGCCACGTGTCCAACGCGCTCGAAACCGCAGAGCAGGAACTGAGCCACGCCGTCGTGGTCAAGTCCGTGACCGCCGCCGCGGATGGTTGGGTCGTGATCCACGCAATCAAGGACGGCAAGCCGGTCGTTCCGGCCTCGATCGGGCATACCTATGTCAAGGCTGGCATGACCGAAAATGTCTACGTTCCGCTGACCGGTGACTATGACGGAGACAAAGTCATCGCGATGTTGCACGTCGATGATGGCGAACTCGGCGTCTACGAATTCGGACCCGGAAGCGTTGCGAACGACAAGCCGGTGGTTGTCGATGGCGGCCCGCTGGTCAGCCCGATTTCGATCGACGACTGATCCCTTTGGCCGGGCGCTCTTCGCATCGCCCGGCCAGATCGTTTTTTTGGAGGTGCAATATGTCGAACCAGGAACCGGACTTCGAGAAATCGAAAAAATGGCATTGGATCCCGTTGGCGGGCATAGCGGCGGCCGTCGCCTTCGCGCTGTTTGCCGCGCTCTATGAGGATGCTTCGGACGAGCCACTGAATGACGCGGCGAATGATGTCGAACATCTGAACTAATTACACCTCCTCCAATCTAGGCAAACTCAATTCTGTGAGTAAGCAGAGCTTTTCGACAGTCAAATAGATGAGGACGAAACCATACACTTCGCATCAGCCCAGGCAAAATCCAATGACTGCTTCCAGGATATGCGCAGATGTCGAACGGCATGTTTGCCGCAGTTGCATAGCGATGCTGCGTCAGCAATAGCCGCAACTGCATAAGTTTGGTTTGTCCGCACTGTGTGAGTCCATGCGCCTCGTAGCCAAGGTCCGCTGTCCTGCGTATCATTTTTTTTGGCCATTTGTATTCTCCTGTCAGCAGAATGTGCGCCCACCCGAGTGGCGATGTATGCGCAAGGAGGTCAGGCTGAATAGGCAGGCCCGCGTCTTGGCGCTGCACCACCGCCTCACCGAGCCGGGCGGTGTTCCAGTATATGACGATGGCCGCCAGCAGATTGAGCGCCGCCATACGATAGTGCTGTCCTTCGGTCGTGCGGTCTTGTATTTCGCCCTGCCTGCCGATGCGCAGAGCATTCTTCAGCGCGTGATGCGCCTCACCTTTGTTCAATTCGATCTGCACTCGCCGCTGCATATCCGCGTTGAGTACCCAATCCAGCATGAACAATGTGCGTTCGACACGGCCGACTTCCCTCAAAGCAACGCGAGATCGTTCTGGCGTGGATACGAAGCCAGCTTGCGGAGGATTTGGCTTGGCGCGACCGTCCCCGCCGTCATTGTGGCTGCAATCCTGAGAATGTCAGGCCAGTTTGACGCGATCAGGCCTTCGCGGATTTTGCCGCCAATCATTCCTTTAAGGTTCTGTGGCGTTCCTCCGGCATCGGACACATAAAGCCGCTTTGATGGCAGATCCCAGATGCGCGGAATGAACCGATGGCCCAGGATCGACGTGACCGCAAAGAGGTGATCAGTGAAGCCGCCTGTGTCCGCATATTGTTCCTTGATCCGTTTGCCGACATCATTGTTCAGCAACCCATCAAGGATGTAAGCTGCCTCGCTGACCGTGGCCGGAATGGTCTGAGATGCAAACGGCGCAAACTGGTCCGAAACATGCGTGTAGGCTTTCAGCACCGGCTCATTTCCGTATTTGGCATTGATCAGATTCATCGCCTCGCCTTGTCGGGTGGTTGGAAAGAACTGATCGTCGCTGGATGCGGTTATCCCCATGCCCCAGAACTACGCCATAGGTAGTTTGGCCTGAGCGTCCACGATATTCGCAAGCGCCCGTCCGTAGGCTCCAGACTCATTGATGATCAAAGCCAGAACAAGACGGTCGCGGCGAGTGCGATGGCTGAGAGGAAGACCTTCGGGCATCTGTCGTAGCGAGTGGCAACCCGGCGCCAATCCTTCAGGCGACCAAACATAATTTCGATCCTGTTACGACGTTTGTATCGACGCTTGTCGTATTTGACGGGCTTTGCTCGCGACTTCCGGCCAGGGATGCACGGCTTTATGCCCTTGTTTTGCAAGCCTTCACGGAACCAGTCGGCATCATAACCTCTGTCGGCCAGAAGCCATTGCGCAGGAGGAAGACTGTTCAGCAATGCCGCTGCACCAGTATAATCGCTGGCCTCGCCTGCGCTCATGAAGAAGCTGATCGGGCGGCCGTTTTCATCTGTGACGGCATGCAACTTGGTGTTCATGCCGCCCTTTGTTCGGCCAATCAGGCGACCGCGCCCCCCTTTTTCAACCCAAGGCTCGAAGCCGTGCGGTGTGCTTTGAGATAGGTCGCGTCGATCATTACCATCTTCGGAACTGTCGCCTCAGAGGCCAACCCCTCCATCATCCTCGCGAAGACGCCCATGTCGCCCCACCGCTTCCATCGGTTGTAGAGGGTCTTTGCCGGGCCGTATTCCTTCGGCGCGTCGGACCACCGCAAGCCATTGCGATTCATGAATATTATTCCACTCAGAACGCGCCTGTCATCCACGCGTGGCTTGCCATGGCTCTTTGGAAAGAACGGCCGAAGCCGCGCCATTTGTTCGTCCGTCAGCCAGTAAAGATTGCTCATAATGCCCCCAGATTTTGGGAGTTTGAATCATGCAAGCTTGGCAGCCTCAAGCGGATTAATGGGTCTGGAGCCTAGGCTTCACTTTCAATGTGCCACCGCGAAATACGCATCAATTCCCAAAACCCATGCGAATTACTCGCCTTAGCCATCTTGCTCAATCCAAGATTCAAGCCTTCCGAAAGCAGCACATTCAGCAAGCCAATCCGATCCTTCGGCGGTGCCCCTGTCCGTAGATGTGTGAACGCATCGGTGAACCCAGTTGCATCATCGACCAGCAACATGATGTCGGTGATGCGCGTATCCGGGACACGCTTATACAGATCAAAGAGCAGATCAGCCGCGCCGTTCGGGTTTTGTGTAGGCAATCGGCTGAGCTGCAGGACACCGTCTTCGATGGCCCCGCCGGGGATCGTTCCGCGTTTCGCCGCCTTTGAGAGTTTTTCCAGACCGATTTCCATCTGGGCATGGCGGTCTGCCAACCATTGCTCGGGATCAAGCGGCACAGCAAGCCGCGCATTTGCCGCTGCCGTTGTTGCGGGAACCAGAACCTGCTTGAGATCACCGTAGCGCTTGGATTGTGCCAGCCAGATATCGCCGGATCGGAAGGCGTCCCGCAAATGGAACAGAACCGCCACCTCCCACAAGCGTTGATCACTCGGTTGCTGCATCTTCAGGTGCTGGTGCCACTTCGAGGTGCGTCGCAGAAAATCTGTTGGCACAGAATGCCTTGCGCCATTTTTGATCAAATCGATGGCAGCCAAGAGCGGCGTAGCCACATGCGCCCCGTCGATCTTAAGAAGATGGAGCATTCTCGGGACATAGCGCCGGAATCGGTTATGACCCTGCACCGGTGCGGCACACGCGCAGGAGGTCGAGGTCTGGCGCGACGAAACCACCTTTACGCTTGCACCCGGCGACAGTGCCGAGTGGAAGCTGGTCATGGAAGAGGGCCAGACGGAAGAATACCGAATGCTGGTCGATGGCGGGCGTGTGAACTTCAACATGCACGGCCATGGCGAGGGCAATTCGGTGACCTATGAAAAGGGCCCCGGTTCGACGGGCGACGAGGGCGAGATCATCGCGACATTTGACGACGAACACGGATGGTTTTGGCGGAATCGGGACAGCCAGCCCGCAACCGTGACTGTCCAGGTGCGCGGTGAATACACCGAATTCAAAGACGCAAGTTGACACAAGGGCAGCCACCAGCATGAAAGGATGCGGGTGGTTGCCTGGCTCCGAAAAAGACCTTGGATGAGTCCGCAGTCTCGCCTCAGATTTTCCCCCGAAACCAACCTCGGGCATCCGTTGGCCAATCAGTCAGTACCCGCGTGGCAATGTCACGCCTATGTTACAGGATACTTCTTGACCTCCCCCTACTGGAAGCTTGCATAAGAACTGCATGATCCGCTTTTTCCGCCTCATTTTGATTCTTGCATTGAGCTTCGGTGCCGTGGTTGCGCCGGATGTATCGGCAGTGAATGCGGCTGAGGCAGCAATGGCTCAGATGGCGGGCGCCGAAAGCGCGGACGACCATTGCAGCGGATGCGATCCGATCGGATTTGCTGACGGGATATCCTGCGAGGGTGGGTGTACAGTCCCTTGTGGCGCGGGAAGTACGGCCGGTATCGTAGCTCGTACGTCAGCGATGACGCTTGAGATGGCCTTCGGAGTTGTCATCCCGGTCGCGGGACCTGTGATCCCGATTGGCTCGGTTCCCTCCCTTGATCCATTTCCTCCCAAGCTGCCTGTCTGAACCTGATAACGACCTCGCTTGTTGCGGGGCCTGACCGTTGCCTTGGCCGAAGCTGGCTGAGTGCGACCCTTTCAGATCAAGGCAGAAGTAATGACCCTCAACAGACTGATTTCACGACGGCACGTGCTGCGCACCGGTGCCGCCTTCACTGCCATATCCGCCCTGTCACCTGCGCGAGTAGCGATGGCAGGTCCGACAGAGGACCCATTCTTGCTACGCGCTGCGGCCGGACAAGCCGCCCTGCGACCGGCACCCTACGGCCCTACCGACGTCTGGAGCTACAACGGATCCCTCCCCGGCCCCGAGATCCGGGTGCGGCAGGGAGACCGAATTCGGGTTCTGGCCCGGAACGGGCTAAATGAAGGGACGACGGTCCACTGGCATGGCATTCGCACACCCAATGCGATGGACGGTGTGCCGTTCCTGACACAGGACCCGATCCCGGTCGGTGGCGAGTTTCTCTACGAATTCGATGCGCTAGACGCAGGTACATTCTGGTATCACCCGCACCAGCGCAGTTCGGAACAGGTCGGACGCGGCCTTTACGGGCCGCTGATCGTCGAGGAGGCGGACCCGATCCGTGTGGATCGCGACCTGACCTGGATGCTCGATGACTGGCGCATGACCCGGGACGGACAGATTGCCGGCGACTTCGGAAGCCGCCACGACGCGATGCACGGCGGTCGTATCGGCAATTCCGTGACCATCAACGGCCAGATGCCGGAACGCATCGCGGTGCGATCCGGGGAACGCATCCGCCTTCGGCTGGTCAATGCAGCGAACGCGCGGATATTCGGGCTGGATTTCGGGGGGCTTGCGCCGGTCGTGGTCGCTCTGGACGGTCAACCCGTGTCACCTCATGTACCAGTCGATGACATCGTGGTGGTCGGTCCGGCCATGCGTGTCGATCTGGTGATTGATATGACCGGCAAGCCCGGAGAGAGCCTGACCATCACCGATGTCTTCTACAGGGATCTGGAATACCGTCTGGTCGATCTCGCCTACGGGCCGGATCGGTTACGGGACGCGGTCCCGGACTGGTCGATGGCGCTGCCTCCCAACCCGCTGGCCGAACCCGATATGCAAGCGGCCACGCGGCATCAGATCATCTTCAATGGCGGCATGATGGGGCAGATGATGATGGGCGGCGGCATGGGGTCGATGATGGAGCAGATGCGCGAAGGCAACATGTGGTTCATCAACGGCAAAGCAGCAACGGGGCACATGATGGATCCATTGCTGGTCCTGCCGCAGGGCACGTCGCACGTGCTCCAGATGGACAATCGCACCGCGTGGCATCACCCGATGCATCTTCATGGACATTCGTTCCGTGTGATCGCACGGAACGGACAACCGACACGGCATCGCGAATGGCAGGACACCGTCCTGTTGGCACCCGAGGAACGGGTCGAAATCGCCTTCGTGGCGGACAATCCGGGAGACTGGATGTTCCATTGTCACATCCTGGAGCACCAGGCGGCCGGCATGATGGGCATCATACGTGTCGATCCCGGCGCGACCAAAACCTGAAACAATCTCACGTATCAATGACCACGAAAGGAAAGAACCGATGAAGAAACTAATTGGACTTGCCAGTCTTGGCACCGCAGGAGCCGCCGCTGTGTTCGCCATGAGCCTGAATGCCGCGCCTGTCGCAGCGCAAGAGGCCACGCTCTACAAGAACCCGCAATGCGGATGCTGCGAGAGCTATGCGGACTACCTCCGCGAGAACGGCTTCACGGTCGAGGTGAAGCCGACCCACGATCTGGTTCAGATCAGCCGTGATGCAGGTATCCCGGACAGTTTCCAAGGCTGCCATACGACCTTTCTGGGAGACTACGTCGTCAGCGGTCATGTGCCAATCGATGTCGTCAACAAGTTGCTTGATGAGCGCCCGGACATTGCCGGTGTGACGCTTCCCGGCATGCCGTTGGGATCGCCGGGTATGGGTGGCGCGAAGCAGGAACCGTTCAAGATTTACACCGTCGAAGAAGGTGTGAACCCGACCGTCTATGCGGTCGAATGATCAATTGCGCGGTTTGGTGCGATCCCGTGCCTGACCGGTTTCAAGGGAAAACAAAGGATGAAGTGCATGATGATGGATGGTGGAATGATGATCGCGACGGGACTGGTTTGGTTGCTCATCGTGGCGGTGCTGGTGCTCGCGGCAATCGCCCTGGTCAAATACATCCGCTCGGACAACGGGAAATAGAAATGCGCCGGGATGCGGAATGAGGGCGCCAACAGTGGCGACAGTTTGTTGTCGATGGGATTGGTCTGGGCGAATTGCGTCCTGCTTGTCGTGGCATCGCTCGTGGCACTCTTCATCCTTTGTATGTGGATCGCAAGAAGAAGGCACAAGCGACATGAAAATTACCATTAGGCTCGCAGCACTTTTGCTGGCTGCAACGGTCTTGCCCGTTTCGGCGCAGGATGACTCGCTCGCGGGCGAACGCCTTTATCAGGAGAATTGCGCCAGTTGCCATGGCGCAAACCTGGAGGGGCAGCCCGATTGGCGCTCCAGATTGCCGAACGGCCGGTTGCGTGCCCCGCCGCATGACGCCTCGGGCCATACTTGGCACCATACGGACCGCGTGCTTTTGGACATCGTGAAGCGCGGAACGGCGGCGATTGTCGGGAATGGCTATGAAAGCGACATGCCCGGTTTCAAGGAGGTGCTGACGGATGAAGAGATCACGGCGATCATCGATTACATCAAGAGCACATGGCCCGATCGGATCCGCGCTTCGCAGGAAAGCCGTACCCTTGCGGATGAGCAGGTGCAGCCATGACGCAAGAGGTCGTCAGCAAAATCGACCCCGTACCGCGGCGCAGGATCTCCGGGTTTGTGCTGGTGCCGCTGATAGCTTTTGCCCTCATGGTCTTGTTCGGCTGGGGGCTTTTCAGGGGCGGCGACGACTTGCCATCGGCGCTTCTCGACAAACCTGTGCCGGAGTTTGCGCTTGCTCCGGTGCTCGGCCGCGAGGAAGGTCTTTCGACGCAGGACCTGATCGGCCATGTCTCGCTGGTGAACGTCTTTGCCTCGTGGTGTGTGCCCTGTCGGGCCGAACACCCGCTGTTCATGGAGCTGAGCGCCACCGGTGAGGTGCCGCTCTACGGGATCAACTACAAGGACCCACCCGAGCAGGCGCGCGCCTGGCTCGACGAATTGGGCGATCCCTACGCGCGCATCGGGGCCGACATCGACGGACGTGCTGGCATCGAATGGGGCGTTTACGGCGTGCCCGAAACCTATGTCATCACGTCTGACGGCACCATCGCCTACCGCCATGTCGGACCGATCACTCGGGCAATCTTGCGCGAAACCCTGTTGCCGATCGTCCGGGATCTGAAAAACCAATCTTTCAAGGAGCCAACGCCATGAAATATCTAAAAACGGCGCTGCTCGTCTGGGCATTGTCCGTCGGCGCTGCGTTTGCCGGGCCGCAAGGCTTCGCACTGCACGACACGCCGCAGCCGGTGATCAATGTGCGCTACGAGACCGAGGACGGCAGCCGTGGGGACATGGAGGATTTTCGCGGCAAGGTGATCCTCCTGAACGTCTGGGCCACCTGGTGCGTGCCATGCCGTGAGGAAATGCCGACGCTGGATGCGCTCCAGGCGGAACTTGGCAGCGACCGCTTCGAGGTTGTCGCCCTGTCCATCGACAGGGCGGGGTCGCCCGTGGTGCGGCGGTTCTACGACGAGATCGGTGTCAGCAGTCTCAAGATGTATGTCGACAAGACCATGCTGTCGATGACCGCGCTGCGCACCGTCGGCCTGCCGACGACGATCCTGATCGACGCGCAGGGGCAGGAACTGGGACGGCTGGTCGGCCCTGCCGAATGGGACGAGCCCGAGATGGCGTCCTTTTTGCAAGGGTTCATCCAATGAGTACCTTCGAAAGAGTAACACCCGCTTTTGACCTTTCAGTTATCAGAATGACCGGTCCTCAAACTTCAAAAGGAGTTTCCGGATGACCGACATATCATCTTCCAACGATGCGGGCGCCGTCGGCATCGAAAACGCTGGCAAACGGACCCGGTGGTTGATGCGCAAACGATTGCTGTTCATCGGTGCGGCAACCGTTATGGGCGGCGGCATGGCGCTGAACTGGGGATGGCTCACCGCGATCGGTCTCGCGCCTGTTCTGGTTTCGCTGGCACCCTGTGCCGCGATGTGCGGGCTTGGTCTGTGCATGAAGGGCGGGTCTGGCGGGAAATGCAACGATGCGGGTGGTGGCAAGCCCGATCAATCCGAAAGGTGATGCAGTTGATTGTCTATCTTACCCGGCGCGCCGCCTTGGCGACACTTGCGGCCACGATCTCCTTTCCGGCCTCCGCCGATCATCCGGGTGAAAATCTGGATGCCCGGATGTTCGAGATGGAGCCATACTTCCAGGCCATCGACGCGGCACAGGCCCCGGATTTCGAGTTGCAGAATGCGGAGGGCAATCCTGTGCGCTTGGCGGATTTCAGCGAAAGGGTCGTCATCCTGCATTTCATCTACGCCAACTGCCCGGATATCTGCCCGCTCCATGCGGAAAAGATCGCGGCGGTCCAGGCTTCGATCAACGACGGGCCGATGAGGGATCTGGTGCAATTCATCTCGATCACAACCGATCCCGTGAATGACACGCCGGACGTTCTGCGCGACTACGCGGACCGGCATGGGCTCGATCCGAGCAACTGGGTCATTCTGACCAAACGGCCCGATCAGAGCGACGACGCGACGCGCCTTGTGGCGCGGGACTATGGGCTCGAGTTCACCACGACCGCCGACAGCGACATGATGATGCACGGTGCGGTCACCCATGTCGTGGATATCGGCGGGCGGTTCGCCGCAAAGTTCCATGGCATGGATTTCAAGAATGTGAACCTGATCCTCTATGTCAGCGAGTTGATCAACAATGCCCAGCATCGACGCCGGGAACGCAGTTGGTGGGACCGGGTGACAGGGGTGTTTCAATGAGTGTCACCGCGACTGGCGTCATGCCATCTTCGGCGGATGGAATATCCCTGACAGCGCTACGTCGGTATTTTTCGGTAATCATCCCGGCCAATCTGATCTAGGAGTTCGCCCATATGCCGCTCTACACGATCTGGAACGAGGGCACCTGGGGTGAGATCGTCTTCGCCGCGGTTCATTGCACGGGTGGCGACATCCTGATTGCCATGAGCGCGCTGGTGCTTGCCTTGATGCTGACCGGCCGTGGCTGGCCCTTCGTGGCTCCGACGCGACGCTCGGTAACCGTCCTGACGGTGGTGTTCGGGTTGGGATATACGCTGTTCAGCGAATGGCTCAACATCGTGATCCGCGCGGCTTGGGCCTATTCGGACCTGATGCCGATCATTCCGGTCCTCGATGCAGGGCTGTCGCCCGTGCTGCAATGGATCGTAATCCCGCTGATTGCCTTCTGGTGGGCGGCGCGACCCTTCAGCGCCGAGCATAAAGCATGATGGATATTTCCGGCATCGGCATCTTCGCGGCCTTTCTGGCGGGGGCCATTTCCTTCCTGTCACCCTGCGTCCTGCCACTGGTTCCGGGCTATGTTTCCTACATCGCAGGCCAGCCGGATTTGCGCACGACGCGATCGGTCGGCCTGCGGGCACGCGCCTGGGCACTTGGCCTAAGCACCTGCTTCGTTCTGGGGTTCTCCACGGTCTTTGTCGCGTTGGGGGCCGGGGCCAGCGCGCTCGGGTCGTTGCTGCTGACTTGGCGCACTGAGCTCAACTATCTGGGCGGGGCGATCATCATCCTGTTCGGACTGGTCATGCTGGGTGCCTTCCGTCTGGAAGCGTTCTCGCGTGACACCCGCTTCACACTCGACATTCCGGGGGGTCGCCCGCTTGGAGCCTACGTCCTGGGCTTGGCCTTCGCCTTTGGATGGACGCCCTGCATCGGGCCGATCCTCGGCGCAATCCTGACGCTCAGTTCGACATCCGGCGGTATGTCGGACGGCATCTGGCTGTTGTCGATCTATTCCGCAGGGCTGGGCGTGCCGTTCCTGCTGGCCGCGCTGTTCACCGACGCCATCGCCGCACGGGTCAGACAGATCGGCAAAGCCGGTCGCTGGCTCTACAAGGGCGCGGGCGTCGCCATGATCATCATGGGCGTTGCCATCATGACCGGCCAATTGTCCCGGTTTGCCTACTGGCTTCTGGGAACCTTCCCATTCTTGGCCTCAATCGGTTAGTCTTCCTCGGCATTCCTGATGTGAAGCCAGATCAGTGCTGACCCGATGACAAGAAAGATCAGGTTGAGGAAGAACGTGTAATCGATGCTGAACCGGACCATTTCCTGAAGCGAAGGCCGCTCGGTCGGGATCATCCCTACGAGAGCGAACAGGTAATGCACCGTAATTCCCGCAGCGACCATGCACAGGTACAGCAAGCCTGAAAGATAGAGCGCATACTGCCAGCCGTAATATTTTGCGTGCACCCATATCACCGTGGCAGCAACAAGATCGGCTCCGAGAAAGGCGATCACGCCTCCGAACGACGCATCACGCGACCAGAGGATCGCAGCCAGGGGGACATTGCCCATCGACCCGATGAAGGTGAAGAAGGCCACGACCGGTGCCACCAGCGCGTTTTCAAGAACGATCAGGAAGCCCGGCGCGTCCTGCGCACCGCCATCTCCGACCAGAAAGATCGCGTTCCAGAAGCTCTGCGGCACAAAGACGGAAATGAAACCCGCGACCGTGAAGCCGAAGAGGATCTCCTTCCAGACCATCTTCCATTCCATGAAGAAAGCGCGGGCGATCCGGTCCCATCCTTCGCGGGACAGCAGTTTGTCGCGGAACGAACCCTTCATGGTCTGGTCCCTGTCCATACCTTCGTCGGATTGGGCCTTCTCCGCATGCTCTTTTGCGCTTTCGACAAACGACCTTGGAAGCCATATCAGGGTGAGGGCATAGGCGTAGATCGTCATCAGGATGCCAAGCATGAAATTTGCCACCATGAATTTCCAGCCCAGCAGGACCAGAAGGACGATTCCAAGCTCGATCACCAGATTTGTCGATGAAATCAGGAAGGCGATCGAATTGACCGGATGCGCACCCTTCACGAGGATCGAACGCGACGCGGCAAGAGCCGCGAAGGAACAGGACGATGACACAAACCCAAAGAAGCCGGCAATGCCTGCCTTCCTGGCACCACGGTCGCCAAGAACACGCGCCATCTGATCCCGTGTCACGAAAATCTGGATGCCTGCGGAGATGATATACCCGAAGATGAGCGCCCAGAGCGCCTTCCAGAGCATGCCCGCCCCGGTCGTGAATGCTTCGATTATCTGGTCCATTCAGCTTCACCCTTTTTCGCAGTGCTGTCCGACTTGCGCATCTATCGGGAGAACGAGTCCGAGGGATATGAAAACGGCACCCGCCTTTCAGCCGATCAGATAGACCCTGATCGGCATCCAGATCCCCATGACCATCATCATCAGGTTCTCTGTGAGCGAGACAAAGCCGAGCGGTACGTTGCTGTCGCCGCCGACGCAGGCGCACTTCAATTCACGCTTGTCGATATAGACCGCCTTGAAAACCGATACTGCGCCAACAGTGCCGATGAACAAGGCCACCGGTGCCGAAAGCCAGGTCAGCGCCCCGGCGACCATGAGGATACCTGCGAAAGCCTCTCCAAACGGATAGATCTTGCCATAACGCACCCACCGACGCGCCAGCAGGTCGTAGTTCAGGAACATGGTCGAGAAGCTCTCGACATCCTGAAGTTTTTGTACCGCCAGAAAGCACATCGAGATCGAAATGAACCATTCCAGCCCGCGCAGGGTGAAAATGTTCTCGAAGCTGTACCACGACAAACCGAGCGCCATCAGGAACGCGACGGCAAAGATCGTGATCACCGGCTGGTAGGACGTGTCCGAGCGTTCGTCTTCCGGCGCATCGATGCCGAAATGGACCCGAAGGTCGTCATATCCGCCGATCCGCTCGTCCCCGATCCAGGTTTGCGGGGTGGTTTCGACGCCGTGCTCTTCCATGAACGCGTCGGTTTCCTCACGCGTGGTCAAAGGGTGATCCTCGACTTCGAAACCCTTGCGCTCCAGCAGGTCCTTGGATTTGAGCCCATAGGGACAGAGGTGGTCGGGCATCACCATCCGGTAAAGCTTGGCTGTCTGGGTTGTGTCTCTTGGCATGTCATATCCTCCGTTTCAGGGTTCAGGCGTCGCAGCCATAATAGCCGCGATAGCCTGCCCGCAGGCCGGCATCGAGTTCGAGCACGAGGTTGGCGTCCTGCACTTCACCACTGTTTTCCAGCGCCGCAGCCCCGTCCGGCGCACTGAGGCTTACGGACATTCCTTCGGTGCTCAGGGTGCCGGTTGCGTCGGTTGAACCAAGACGCACCAGGTCGCCGCTGATCTTTGCCAGCGCCGCCGGGGCACCGTCGATCTGTCCTGTGGCAAGCACAGGTTTGCTGGTCGTCGTATACTTGAAGGTGCAGATGGCCCCATCCGGGAAAAGCTGCGCGATCTCATCGCCAGTCAGGAATTCCAGATCAAGGATGGCGATTTCGGCGGATGAGAGTGCCTCGTTCAGATCGACGATGCGGGCTGAACCATCCAGACCCTCATCAGCCGCGTCACCATTCGTGTCGATGTCATTCACCAGATACCGCATTTCGGCGATTTCTTTGTCTTGGGCAAAGATGATCTCGTCAGCCAGTTTGCGCACCCGAGGGTCAGAAATGTTGGCGCGGCTCGATGTCATGATCGCGATCGAATGGTGCGGGATCATTGCCTTCATGTAGCTGGTATCGCCCACGGTCACCTGGCTCCGGACCAGCCAGAGGGATCCGGCAAACACCACGGCGCCGCCAATAAAGATGGCAGCGTTGATCGCCTTGCTGGAGTACATCGACAGCATGAAGCCCAGCATGATGATCGCCATTATGGCCCCCATCAGCACGGCCATATAGGCGCGTGTTTCGGACCAGAAGATATGGCTCAGCAGATAGGTGTTGAGATACATCAGGATGAACATCACCACCGTGGATGTGGCGATCATCGCGAAAAAGCGTATGTATGTCATTGGAAACCTCCAGTCTCGAAAAATTGATGTCCTATAGAAGGAACAACATTGCTGCGCTGGAATGTTCCGTAGTTTTCGGGAAAGTTCGGCTTTTGCAGACGTCAGAGCTATCCGGACGCCTTGCTGATACTGCCCGCCTTTTGTTCCATCGCCAGATCGGCCAAGATGGGGCAATCGGGGCGGTGATCACCCGCGCATGCATCCACAAGATGCGACAGCGTCGCGCGCATTTCGGTTAGTTCAGCGATCTTGCTGTCAATCCGATCAAGATGCTCTTCGGCAATCTGCTTCACCTCGGCACTGGCGCGGTCAGTATCGGCATAAAGCTTCAGCAGGCTCCGGCAATCCTCGATGGTGAATCCAAGGGCCCGTGCCCGGGCGAGAAAGGCCAGCTTGTGCACGTCGCTTTGCCGAAAGCTGCGATAGCCATTTGAACTGCGCAGCGGTTCGACAAGACCGATGTCTTCGTAGTAGCGGATCGTTTTGGCGGGAAGGCCGGAAAGGTCGGCCACATCTCCGATGTTCATAATCGTTTCCTCCTTGAGTTCATTCAGCTGGAATCGGGGATGCCGAGGCTTCGGAGACGGGGCGCGCCGTTTCGTCCATCGCCGGGCGCACGCGGCGCAGCCGCAGCGCATTCGTCAGCACGAAGACAGAGCTGAGCGCCATCGCACCGGCAGCCAGAACCGGTGAAAGCAAAAGCCCCGACACCGGATAAAGCACGCCCGCCGCCACCGGGATCAGGGCGACGTTATATCCGAAAGCCCAGAACAGGTTCTGGCGGATGTTGCGCATGGTGCTTCGCGACACTTCGAGGGCGTTCACGACGCCACGCAGATCGCCGGACATCAGCACCACGTCGGCGGATTCGATGGCCACGTCGGTGCCGGTGCCGATGGCGATCCCAACGTCCGAATGGGCAAGCGCGGGTGCGTCGTTGATCCCGTCGCCAACGAACGCGATGCGTTGGCCCGCGCCGCGCAGATCGTCCAGCGCGGCCACCTTGCCGTCGGGCAGAACGCCGGCGATCACATGGTCGATGCCGATTTCGCGGGCGATAGCCTCTGCCGTTTCGCGCTTGTCACCGGTGATCATGGCAACCTTCAGTCCCTGTGCGTGCAAGGCGCGGATTGCAGCGGCGCTGGACGGCTTCACGGGATCGGCTACTGCAATGACGGCGGCGACACGACCGTCAATTGCAGCGAAAAGTGCGGTGCGGCCCTGTTCGGCCAGACGGCGCTCCTCATCGGCCAGATCGCCAATCTCCAGCCCCTCGCGGGTCATCAGGCGGTCGGCCCCGACAAGCACCTCGCGGCCCGCCACTTTTGCCCGCACGCCGTGGCCGGTGATGGATTCAAAATCCTTGGCGTCATGCCGCGCGACGCCCTCGACCTTTGCCGCGCGCACGATTGCCTCGGCGATCGGGTGTTCCGATTGCGCCTCGACAGCGGCGACAAGCGCCAGCACCTCGGTGCGGTCAAAGCTGTCCGCAAGCACGAGATCGGTCAGTTCCGGGCGGCCCTGGGTAACCGTTCCGGTCTTGTCCAGCGCCACCACATCCACGCTGGATAGCTGTTGCAACGCGTCGCCCTTGCGGAAGAGCACGCCCATCTCGGCGGCACGTCCCGTGCCGACCATGATCGACGTCGGCGTGGCGAGCCCCATCGCGCAGGGGCAGGCGATGATCAGCACAGATACACCGGCCACCAAAGCAAAGGACAGCGCGGGCGAAGGACCGACCAACAGCCAGACAATCACCGTCAAAAGCGCCAATGCCATGACAGCGGGCACGAACCAGAGCGTGATCCGGTCCACCAGCCCTTGAATCGGTAGCTTGGCGCCCTGCGCCTCTTCGACCATCCGGATGATCTGGGCCAGCGTCGTGTCGGCGCCCACACGCGTCGCGCGGAAGTGGAAGGCACCGCTGCCGTTGACGGTGCCGCCTGTGACGGGATCGCCCACGGATTTGGCGACCGGCACCGGTTCGCCGGTGATCATACTCTCATCCACACGGGCACTGCCTTCGGTCAGTTCACCATCCACTGCGATCCGCTCGCCAGGGCGCACGATCAGAATGTCGCCAGCGACGATGCGGTCGATGGCCACATCCTGCGGCTCCCCGTCAACCAGCACACGGGCCGTCTTTGCCTGAAGGCCCATCAGCTTCTGGATCGCAGCCCCGGTCCGGCCCTTGGCGCGGGCCTCCAGCCAGCGGCCTAGAAGGATCAACACCACGATGACCGCCGCCGCCTCGAAATAGACCGCGCGCGATCCCGCGGGCAGCAGCGTCGGTGCGAAAAGCGCCACAAGTGAATAGATGTAGGCCGCCGATGTGCCAACCGCGACAAGGCTGTTCATGTCCGGCGCGCCTTTCAACAGTGCTGGGAAACCGCGTGTGTAAAAAGTACGTCCTGGCCAGAGCAGGACTGCCGTGGTCAACACGAACTGGATCATCCAGCTGGTCCAGTGGCCGATGGTGTTACCGATCAGACCGTGCATGCCGGGGATCAGATGTGCGCCCATCTCAAGTAGAAACACCGGCAGGGCGAGGGTCGCTGCCACGACAGTCCGTCGTGCCAGAACCCGCGCCTCTTCGTTCCTACGGGCTCCTGTGTCTTGCGATGAACTATCTTCGGCCTGAGTGGCGGGGTAACCTGCGTCGCTGGCCGCCCTGATGAGGTCGACCACCGAGACCGCGCCCTCCAGATAGGTGACCGTAGCGGTTTCCGAGGCCAGGTTGACGTTCACGTCCAGCACGCCCGGCAGCACTGCCAGTGCCTTGTCCACCCGACCGACGCACGAGGCACAGGACATGGATGAAATGTTCAGACGTACGCTCCCGGTACGGGCCGGATAGCCGATCTCCTGAAGGGTCGTGGCGATTTCGGCGATGCGCTCCGGTGCGTCGATCTGCGCCTGGGCGGTCTCGTTGGCGAGATTGACACGGATATCGCTGACCCCCGGCAGACGCGTGAGGCCACGTTCCACGCGGCCGACGCAGGAAGCGCAGGACATGTTTTGCAGGGAAAGCCGAAGGGTGCGCGGATCCGACATGAGAATCTCCTTGTTCTGATACTCCTGCAGATAGGGCCTCCAGTTACTGGAAGGTCAACAGGCATGTAGAATAAAATTCTGGCCATTGACCTTCCCGCGCCGGAACGCCTTACATGCATGTCGTCAAAGGAGATTGCGATGTTCAGATTCAGCGTACCGAACATGAGTTGCGGCCATTGTACCGCTTCCATCCAAAGGGCCATTATGGCGGCCGACCCAGATGCAACGGTTTCGTGCGATCTGACTGCACGTATTGTCGACGTCGACAGCACTCTGGATGAAACTGCATTGGCCGCAGCGATCAGCGATGCGGGCTACAGGTCTGAGAAGCTGGCAGAGGTTCAGTAGCCAAGATGCGTCAGCAACGCTCCGCTGGACGGAGATAGTGGCTCTCTCTATGTCGCTGATATGCAACACTCTCTGACAGCAGCGGCCAAAACTCGCCTGTTCCAAAAAAAGCGACAAACCTTCCTGCGCAGGACGGATTGACTGTATTGCGTCGGTATCCGATGTTCGCGGCATGAGCTTTCGAGTTTTCATATTAAGCTGGTCAAGGGCGTTTACGTGCATTGCGTTTGCGCTGGCATTGGTATTGTCACCACCTTCTGCCGCTCACGCGGCGTCCGGCATGCATGACGGACATCAAGCCAAGTCTGTTGGTGTCGTTGGTGCTGCCATGACTCATGACACCGGAAGCGATGCGCATCACGCGCATGAGACGCTTAAGGTCGCAAGCGACATCGGCATGGCAGCGTCAGACAAGGATGGCAAAGAGCAACAATCCCAAGAGTGTTGCAATGGCATCTGTATTTCTGTCGTCTTCATCGAAGACACCAAGATCAGAGCAGAGCCAGTTGGTACAAGTGAATATGTCATTCTGGACGGTCAAACGTATTCGGTAGAAACAGCAGGGTTCCTGCGGCCCCCTCGATCCCTGACCTGAACCGGCGCCCAAATCGGGTGTGAGCCTTGCGCAGAGTCTGCGTGAGACAACGTTCACCAATCAGGTTACTTTCATGAAAATTCATCTACTTATGGGGGCTTCGGCCCTCGGGCTTGGCGCATGCGCCTATGAGCCCACCCCGTTGCCGTCCGTCGCGACCCAACAGGCCGTCGTCAACACGGCAGTTTCATCGCCGATCAGCTATCAGGACCCCTTGGCGGGCTACACCTATCGCGGCCCTACAGGTCCCCGCGACTGGCGTTCCGTCAATCAAGAACAGACGGAGGGCAACTGATGCGGGTATCGAAGTTTCCGCTGGTTTTCGGCTTTCCGCTAATCTTGGGTGCCTGTGCTGCAGCTGTACCGGGCATCTACACGGAACCAAAAGCTGGCTTCGCCAACATTTCCAGCCAGGTCACACCAGCCATCGGCAAACGGACAGCCTTCGCCGAAACCCAGGCCGAAAACGAGGCCTTGAAGAAGCAGGTGCACGCAATGGTGCACCGCAAGACCATTTCGGCGGACACCGCCGTTCAGGTCGCGCTTCTGAACAACAAGGGGTTGCAGGCGTCCTATGCGAACGTTGGCCTATCGGCCGCAGAGGCCTGGCAGCAATCGACGCCGGAAAACCCGATCGTGTCGATTGGTATACTGGGCATCGGTGCGCCCGAACTGGGGGCTTATAGGGCGATCGAGGGACTGATCCGGTCGAACGTGCTCGATGCCACCACTCGCAAGCAGCGTACGGCCATTGCAGACGCAAACTTCCGGCAGGCTCAACTGAGCGCCGTGAACGACACACTCGCACTGGCCAATCAGACGCGGAAGGCATGGGTCGATGCCGTAGCCGCCTTCGAGGCTGTGAGTTATCTCCGCCGTGCGAAAGCGACGTCTGACGCCGGATCGGAATTGGCGATGAGACTGGGCGAGACCGGCGCGCTTAACACAGCCGGGCAGGCCCGTGAACAGGCATTCAATGCCGAACTCGCCGGACAACTTGCCCAGGCACGCTTGAATGCTACCCGGTCCAAAGAGCAGCTGACCAGGCTCATGGGGCTGTGGGGCACCGAAGTCGACTATTATGTGCCCGATGCCCTTCCTGCGCTGCCGCGTTCCGTCGGCCGTGTGACTGACATCGAAGCGAAAGCATTGCGAAATCGGGTTGATCTGCGCGTTGCCAAACTTGGCCTGGAAGCACAGGCCAAGGCGTTTGGTCTGACTGATCAGACTCGCATTATCAGCGATCTCGAATTCATTGCCGGGTTCGAAGCGGAGCGGGAAATTGAGGACGGAGAAACGGAGACCGTGACCACCCCTCAGGTGGAGGTGGAGTTCGCAATCCCGATCTACGACACCGGGAAGGCACGGATGCGCAAGGCGGAATTGTCGTACCTGCAAGCAGCCAACGTGCTGGCAGAAAGAGCCGTCAACGTCCGGTCCGAAGCGCGTGGTGCTGAAGCCTCCTATCACGCCGCGTATAAGATCGCCCGCCACTATCGCGACGTTCTGGTGCCGCTACGCACGACCGTCGAAGAAGAGGGGCTGCTGTCTTATAACGGCATGATCACCAACACTTTCGAGCTGCTGACAGACGTGCGCGAGAAACTGGGCGCATCACTGGAAGCGGCAAACGCAAAACGCGAATTCTACATGGCACAGGCTGATCTGACCGCTGCGATTTATGGCGGCGGCGAAGGCGGTGGCGGTGCTGGTGGAGAAGGCGCGACACTTGCCGCCGGTGGCGGCGCAGGACACTGAAAGGAACTGACATGCTAAATAGACGTCAATTACTCGGAGCCGGCGCGGCAGGTGCAACGCTGGTCTCTTCGAAAGCCTGGGGTCAAACCCTGAACATGGGCCTGCCCGAAGCTGCCCAAATGGATAGCGCAGCAACGGCGATCACGGCGCGTCCCAATTCCGGGCCGGACTACACACCTGTGGTCACATTGAACGGGTGGACCCTGCCGCACCGGATGAACAACGGGGTGAAAGAATTTCACCTCGTGGCCGAACCGGTAGAACGCGAGCTTGCCGACGGCATGATCGCCCATTTGTGGGGCTACAACGGCCAATCCACCGGCCCGACGATCGAAGCTGTCGAAGGCGACCGGGTGCGCATCTATGTCACCAATAAGCTGCCGGAAGGCACAACGGTGCACTGGCACGGGCTCATTCTTCCTTCAGGCATGGATGGGGTCTCCGGGTTGAGCCATCCAAGCATCCCGCCGGGCAAAACCTTCGTCTACGAATTCGACTTGGTGAAGTCCGGAACGTTCATGTACCACCCCCACGGCGATGAAATGACCCAGATGGCGATGGGGATGATGGGCATGTTCGTGGTCCACCCCAAGGATCCCACATTCATGCCGGTGGATCGTGATTTCCTGATCATGCTGAATGCTTTCGACATCGATCCGGGGACCTATGTACCCCGCATCATGACGATGACGGATTTCAACCTTTGGACCTGGAACAGCCGGATCTTCCCCGACATCGATCCGCTGGTCGTGAACAAGGGCGACCTGGTGCGAGTACGGGTTGGGAACCTTACGATGACGAACCACCCGATCCATATGCACGGCTATGACTTCAAGGTCACCTGCACGGATGGCGGCTGGGTGCCGCCTGAAGCACAGTGGCCGGAGGTCAGCATCGACATTCCCGTAGGTGCGATGCGCGCCTACGAATTCGTCGCCGATCATCTGGGAGATTGGGCGATCCATTGCCACAAATCGCACCATACGATGAACGCCATGGGCCATGACGTGCCGACGTTCATCGGGGTGAACAAGAAGCCGCTGACCCAGAAGATCCGTCAATTCCAGCCGGAATACATGCCAATGGGCATGTCCGGCATGGGCGACATGGCAAAAATGGAAATGCCGCTACCCGACAATACCATCCCGATGATGACGGGTTGGGGCCCGTACGGACCCATCGAGATGGGCGGCATGTTTTCGGTCGTGAAGGTGCGGGACGGCATCGACGCGGACGATTACTCCGATCCCGGCTGGTACGAGAACCCTCCGGGCGAGATGGCCTACGAATGGACCGGCGAATTACCCGACTTTGCCTCCAACAACAGCCCCAAGACCATTCTCACACCGAAACCAACCTCGAAGGGCTGAGCGGCCCTTCGTCATCTCCAACCGAACCAACCTACAGGACAATAAAATGAGAAATCTTCTTTTGACGACAAGCTTCGCGATCGCGCTATCCGCACCGGCCTTTGCTGCAGGTACACACGACGGCGGGCATGGGGAGACCAAGCCTGCCGCCATGATGGTCGGCATGCCGGGTGACGCCGCCAAGGTGGATCGCACAATCGACGTCACTTTGCTCGAAAACGATGAGGGCCAGATGCTGATCGAGAGTGAGCCGATGGATATCAAGGAGGGCGAAACCATCCGCTTCAACATCACCAACAAGGGTGAGCTGGAGCATGAATTCGTCCTCGACACGGTAGAGCGTAATGCCGAGCATAAGATCGAAATGGCCAAGATGGACATGGAACATGACGATCCGAACCGTATCCGTCTCGATGCGGGCGCTTCGGGCGAGGTTGTCTGGACTTTCGCAAATTCTGGCACATTCGAAGCGGCATGCTTGATCGCCGGCCACTACGAATCCGGCATGCACCGTGAGGTCGCAGTAGGTGACCAGATGGCTCAGGCTGACGTCGAATACACGAGCGGCACCATCAAAAAAATCGACGCCAAGGCCGGCAAGGTTACAATCATCCACGGGCCGTTGGTCACGCTCGACATGCCCGCCATGACCATGGTGTTTCGCGCGGACGAGACGATGATCGCGAACATGTCGGAAGGTCAGGACATCGAATTCGTCGCTGACCGGGTCAAGGGCAAACTCACTGTCACACAGATCAAGTGATGAAAATCCATGGGGCCAGGGCAAACGCCTTGGCCCCATGGATTTGAGGCTTGGCCCGAGCAAGCAAGAAGATCCCAAAAAATCAAGCGCTACGGAGGTAGCCGAGCATGAAAAATTTCCTGAGAACCTGCACCATGGCCCTTGCGCTCGTCCTTCCGGCTTTTTCAGTGGGCGCTTCCAGTGGCAAGGGCCAGCAGCCTCACGCGCGAGCCTTCGAAGTGCCTGGCCATGATCCGATCGGGAAACCCGGTGATGGCTCCTCAATCGACACGACGATTGAATTGTCCATCAGGGAGACAGAAAGCGGCTACATGCTTTTCGAGCCGGACGCACTCCACATCGAGAGCGGTTCAGTTATCCGCTTTTTGATCAGCAATCTGGGCGGACTGGATCACGAGTTTTTTCTCGGCTCCTTTAACGAGGTTGCAGAACACCAGCAGTGGATGCGCGAACATCCCGATATGCAACATGACAACGCCAATTCAGTTTCGATCCCTAGTGGACAAAATGCCGAGTTGATCTGGGAGTTCTCCGATATGACCAACCTGGAGTTCGTATGCTTGATCCCCGGCCACCGGGAAGCGGGCATGTGGGGCGTCATCATCGTGCACGATCACCTTGCGCCGAAATCCAAGGGCTAGACTTTTCAATGTCACTCTTGGACAGGTATCACCTGCTTGTACACGACGTAGCTGCCGCCTTTGGGTACGACTACAACGATGCCACGCCAGACTGGGTGCATCCGTTCATTCATCTCATACTGGTCTTGGCCCCCGCGCTGCTGATCACCGTTGGCTCATATCTTGCTATTCGCGGCATTCTGAAGCTTTGGAAGTACCGCAGCACGCCGGCGTTACACACAGAGCCCATACGAGGGCTTGAAAAAAGTCTTTTCAAGACTGTCTTGCGCTACTCCAGAAGTCAGCAGGCATTGATGATATTGGTTAGCCTCATCGCAATGCCTATACTCTATCTGACTTTAGAACTGCCAAAACAGATCGTAAACAACGCTCTGGATTCAGGCCGTTTCCCGATTGCCATTTTGGGACAAGACCTCGATCAGGTCGTTTTCCTCATGCTGCTTTGCGGTCTTTACCTTCTGGCGATCATCCTGAACGGGCTAAACAAATATGGCCTTAATGTCTTCAAAGGGTATGTCGCTGAGCGTTTTCTGCGGCGCTTCCGCCTGCTGGTCTATCGGCACTGGCGCAGCGATCCAGACGCTCGAAACCAGAGCGAAATCATCCCTATTCTCGCACAGGAAGTTGAGCCCATAGGTGGCTTTGCTGCAGATGTCCTTGCGCTACCAATCCTGCAAGGCGGTACGCTTCTGACGATCCTGTCTTTCATGTTCGTTCAGGACCCTGTGTTGGGTGCCGCCGCACTGACGGTGCTGCCAATTCAACTCGTGCTGCTGCCCAAGCTACAACGCCGGGTCAACGCCCTTTCACGCACAAGGATCAGGGAAGTCCGACAACTTGGCAGGCAGCTCAGCGATCAGTTGCGCGAACGACAGGTCAATCCGGCCGGGCTGCTGCCAGTGAGTACAAGTTTTAGAGAGCTTGAGCGCGTGCGCAGGAAGATTTTCCGTCTGAAGTTCTTCATCAAGGCCCTCAACAATTTTCTGACCGCGCTGACGCCATTCCTGTTCTACTCTTTGGGTGGATATTTTGTCATCGAAGGTCGCATTACACTCGGCGCGCTGGTGGCCGTCCTGGCAGCACACAAGGACTTCTCGGCACCGCTGAAAGAGCTCTTCAATTACTATCAGACGCTGGAAGACACGCGGATCCGGTATCAGGAAATCATGGCCTTTTTAAACAAATCGATTCAGCCATTGGGGCATGCTCAGCCAGACAACACTGCGCCACAAGAGGCTGGCCAATTCGAGCGATCCAAGCAGAGATACCCAGCTCTGTCTTTGGTAGGGCAGGGGGCCATAGCAACATCATGAAGGAGTTTGATGGGATGAAATGGGCAGCGATATTCTTTGCTTTGATCGCCGTTGCTTCAGCAGGCTGGTACATCATGCAGCCGGATTACTCTCAAACGGGTACGCAGACGGATGAGGGCGTCGCGCTTCCCGCAGGCGCGCTTGTAACTGTCGCGCTACCAGCAAGTTTTACAGAGCAGGAGCAAATCGGCGCAGGCGCTTATGATGCGGTCTGTGCCGTGTGCCACGGCCTGAACGGGCAAGGCCGGGATGGCGTTGCTCCACCGCTTGTTCACAAGATTTACGAACCGAGCCATCACAGCGACATGGCGTTTGTCCTCGCGGCGCAAAATGGAGTGCGGGCGCATCATTGGAAATTTGGAAACATGCCAGCGGTTGAAGGCGTGACGCGATCAGAGATCCTTGCTATCGTGACGTATATTCGAGCATTGCAGCGTGCCAATGGGATCAATTAAGCCGTTTCGACAGATAAGAGGGTGGAGTTTGGTTCGCGGTCAACGACTACTAGGTTCGCCGCGACATGGCCACAACTGGCGGAAGAACGTTTTCATGAGTAAATGTCTTTTTGCGTCCATATTGAGTATTGGTGCATTTTTCAGTTCTTTCACCGCAACATATGCCGAGGAAACCGACCTCTTCAGATTGACCGACCGCGCAGCCCCGGTCGGCATCGGTGCCCGTGAGCCATCACTTGCAACCTTGCCGGATGGCCGGGTCGTATTGAGTTGGACAGAAGAAAACGGAGCCGAAGCGGAAGTTCGCATGGCCATCCTTGATGGCAGCGAGTGGTCGGACGCTCGCACAATTCATAAATCGTCAAAGATTTACATCAACTGGGCCGATTTTCCATCGGTAGCGGTGCTGGCTGATGGCGGCCTGGCGGCACAATGGCTTAAACTGAATGGGGAGGGTGATTACCAATATGACGTCAATATCGCTTTTTCTAAAGATGAAGGCAGAAGCTGGACGGAACCGCTTGTTCCCCATGATGACAGATCACAACGCGAGCACGGTTTTGTTTCGTTGGTTCCCGATCAGTTTGGCGGGTTGACGGCGCTGTGGCTGGATGGCCGGGAGTATGACAGTCAAACAGAAGGCGAAAACTTCGAGAATGCGATGCAGCTGCGCGCACGACAGATCAACTCTGACGGAACGATGAAGCCAGAAAGCCTGTTGGACGCGCGCGCTTGTACTTGTTGTCAGACGTCCGCAGCGCGGACCGCTTCGGGCGATATCGTGGCGGTCTATCGTGATCGAACCGCCGATGAAATCCGCGACATTTCGATTGTTCGATCTACCGGAGGGGACTGGACGCAACCCCTCACTGTTCACGACGACGGATGGGAAATTGCCGGCTGCCCCGTAAATGGCCCAGCTGTTGATACGATGGACGACAAAGTGTCCGTCATCTGGTTCACTGCAGCTGAGAATAAACCGGAGGTTTATATCGCGTTTTCGGACGATGGCGGCGCGCAGTTTGACGAACCGCTCCGCATTGACCTCGGCACAGCCGCGGGACGGGTGGATGTTCTGCAAATGCCGGATGGAAGCGCATTGGCGCTCTGGATTGAATATGTGGGAGGCGGTGAAGCGATCGTCATGTGCCACATATCGCGAAGTACCGGATGCGCAGCGCCTCAGGCGCTCCATATCAATCGGGGCGGCGGATCGATCGGTTTTCCCCGAATGGCGCGCGGAGACGCCGGTACGTTTGTGGCCTGGACGCAGCCGACCGGCGGCGGGGATGGGGACACTACAATCCGCATGGTCGAAGTCGCGGTGACTCCATAGGTTTCGAGCATACATCTCAATATCCTATTGCTTGCTTGACGCCGTTGCCCTTATTCTGCGGCCCGCCCGAGGGCCAAATCAGGCACTGTACCGGCTTGCTTCAGGCTCCACCCTTTGATGATGGCATAAACCGCCGGAATGACGATCAGGGTCAGCAAGGTTGACGACACCATTCCCCCGATCATGGGCACTGCGATGCGCTGCATGATCTCGGACCCGGTGCCATGCGCCCAAAGGATCGGCATCAGGCCGGCCATGATTGCGACAACTGTCATCATCTTGGGGCGCACGCGGTCTACTGCACCCACCATGATCGCGGCGTGGAGCTCGTCGCGGGTCAGGTCCCTGTCGCCCGCGCGGGCACGCGCTTCATTCAACGCCTGATCGAGATAGATCAACATGATCACTCCGGTTTCAGCCGCCACCCCGGCCAGCGCGATAAACCCGACGGCCACCGCAACCGACATGTTGAAGCCCATGAACCACATGAGCCAAATGCCACCGACCAGAGCGAAAGGCAGCGACAGCATCACGATCAAGGTTTCCGTCAGGCGGCGGAAGTTTAGGTAAAGCAGCAGAAAGATCAGCGCCAGCGTCAGCGGCACAACAGTGGCCAGCCGCTGTTTCGCGCGTTCAAGGTATTCGAACTGACCGCTCCAGCCCAAAGAATAGCCGGGTGGCAGAGTGACGGAGGCCGCGACCGCCGCCTGAGCTTCGGCCACATAGCCGCCCAGATCGCGTCCGACGATATCGACAAAGATATATACGGCAAGCTGTCCGTTCTCGGTGCGGATCGACGTAGCTCCGCGGGTGCGTTCAATGGTGGCCACGTCCCCCAGCGGAATGGTGCCACCGCCCGGTAGTGCAACCTGAACCTCGCGCCCAATCGTCTCCGGATCAGACCGCAGTGTCGCCGGATAGCGCACTGCGACGTCGTAGCGCTCGCGCCCCTCGACGGTCTGCGTGATGGCCTTGGCCCCCAACGCCATGCCGATTACCTCTTGCACATCCTGCACCGACAGACCGTAGCGGCCAAGCACTGTACGGTCTGGGGTGATGTCGAGGTAATAGCCGCCGATCACCCGTTCGGCATAGGCGCTGGTCGTTCCCGGCACCGTGCGTACCACGGCTTCGACCTCACGAGCCACTTTCTCCATCTCGGTCAGACTCGTGCCATAAACCTTGATACCGACCGGCGTGCGGATACCGGTGGACAGCATGTCGATCCGGGCGCGGATCGGCATAGTCCAAGCGTTCGATACGCCGGGAAATTGCAGGGCGGCATCCATTTCCTGCCGCAGGCTTTCGGTCGTCACACCGGGCCGCCATTCGTCTTCCGGGCGGAGCTGGATGATCGTCTCAAACATCTCGGTCGGCGCGGGATCGGTCGCGGTCAGGGCGCGGCCCGCCTTGCCGAAGACGGTCAGGACCTCGGGAAAGGTCTTGATGATGCGGTCTTGCGTCTGCATCAACTCGGCGGCCTTGGTGACTGACAGACCGGGCAAAGTGGTCGGCATATACATCAGCGTGCCCTCGTTCAGGACGGGCATGAACTCTGACCCCAACTGCCGCGCGGGCCAGATCGTGACCACCAGTGCGGCGAGAGCCACTATGATCGTGAGACTTTTGGCCTTCAGCACGGCGCGGATGATTGGGCGGTAAACGGCGATGAGTGCCCGATTCACCGGATTCCTGTGTTCAGGGATGATCCGGCCGCGCACGAAGACCACCATCAGCGCAGGCACCAGCGTCACCGACAGGAACGCCGCCGCCGCCATCGAAAACGTCTTGGTATAGGCCAGCGGGCCGAACATGCGTCCCTCCTGTCCTTCCAGTGCAAAGATCGGCAGGAACGATACGGTGATGATCAGCAGGCTGAAGAACAGTGCCGGGCCGACCTCGCTTGCGGCTTCGATCAGCACCTCGATGCGGGGCTTGTCGGGGGCAGCACGTTCCAGATGCTTGTGCGCGTTCTCGATCATCACGATGGCGGCGTCGATCATTGCGCCGATGGCGATGGCAATGCCGCCGAGGCTCATGATATTGGCCCCGATCCCGAGGAATTTCATCGCGGTGAAAGCCATGAGCAATCCGATAGGCAGCATGATGATCGCTACGAGGGCCGACCGGACGTGCAACAGAAAAATGATCGTGACCCCGGCCACAACGAGACTTTCTTCGAGAAGCGTTGTTTTCAGCGTCTCTATTGCCGACAGGATCAGGTTGGACCTGTCATAGACCGGCACGATGTCGACCCCGTCCGGCAGGCTTTGAGCAACCACATCCAGTTCTGACTTGGCGTTTTCGATCACGTCCAGTGCATTGGCGCCCACCCGTTGCAGCACGATGCCGCTGGCCACCTCGCCCTCACCGTTCAACTCGGCGATGCCGCGGCGTTCATTGGGGACGATTTCGACCCGCGCCACGTCGCGCAGGCTGATCGGGACGCCGCCGATACTGCGCAGGGTGATGTTGCCGATATCCTCGGTCCCCGACAGATAGCCCCGTCCGCGTACCATGAATTCGAACTCGGAAAGCTCTACCGTGCGCCCGCCGGTGTCCATGTTGCTTTCAGAGATGGCCTTGCCGATGTCGGACAGCGTGAACCCCTGCGCCCGCATCCGCACCGGATCCACCGTGACCGAGTATTGCTTGACGAAGCCGCCGACGCTGGCCACTTCGGACACGCCCTCGGCACGGCTTGCACCAAAGCGGACGACCCAATCCTGCAACGACCGCAATTCGGCCAGCGACAGATTTTCTCCGGTGATCGCGTATTGGTAAACCCATCCGACCCCGGTCGCATCGGGACCGAGCGTGGGCGTCACGCCGTCCGGCAGGCGGGCTGCCGCGGCGTTCAGGTATTCCAGAACGCGAGACCGTGCCCAATAGGGGTCTACGCCGTCCTCGAAGATAATGTAGACAAAGGAAATGCCGAAGAACGAAAACCCCCGCACGACGCGGGATCGCGGCACCGTCAGCATCGCCGAAGTCAGCGGATAGGTGACCTGATCCTCGACGACCTGCGGAGCCTGGCCCGGATAATCGGTCAGCACGATCACCTGCACGTCAGACAGGTCGGGAATAGCGTCGATCGGCAAGTTGCGCAGTGACCAGACCCCTGCGGCGATGATCAGGGCCGTGGCAAAGAACACCAGAACAAGGTTGCGGGCGGACCATTCGATGACACGCGCGATCATTCGACTGCCTCCGGGGCGGTCAGCGCAGCCAGGGCTGCGTTCAGGTTGCTCTCCGCGTCGATCAGAAAGGTCGAGGTGGTGACGATCCGGTCGCCCTCGGCAATACCTTCGCGGACTTCCACCATCCCGGCGGCCTGCCGCCCCAGCACCACATCCTGCGGCACAAATTTCCCCTCTCCCATATCGCGGATCACCACCTGGCGATCGCCGGTGTCGATCACCGCCGTTTCCGGCACCTGCACCACGGGCGCACCGTCGCCCGTCGCCAAAACCACATCCGCGAACATGTTGACCAGCAAGCGACCCTCGGGGTTGGACAGATCGATGCGGACGCGTGCAGTCCGGGTCTGCATATCGACTTCAGGGTATATCTTGTCGATCAAGCCGCTGAAGGTCTCGCCCGGCAGGCCTGGGAAGGTGATCGTCGCAGCGTTTCCATCCGAAAGGCCCGCGAGCGCAGATTCCGGCACGTCCGCCATGACCCAGACAACCGATGTATCGGCAATACGAAACAGCGTTTCTCCAGCCTCTGACATCATGCCTTCGACGGCCATCCGTTCGAGTACCACGCCCGACCGCGGTGCCATCAGAGTGATTTGCACCGGCGTACGCCTTTCCGCCGCGATCTTGTCGATGACGGCTGCTGGGACGCCCAGATTTGCCAGCCTTTGGCGGCTGCCTTCGACCCTCCCTTCACCGCCCCGAAGATCGGAAACATATTGCGCCGCAGCGGCGACGACCTCTGGGGAATAGAGCATCGCCAGCGGTTCGCCCGCTTCAACGATTGATCCGGTCGTTACATCCTCAACTTCTTCGATGAACGCATCCGCACGCAATGAAATGACGCTGACTCTACGGTCGTCCAGCGCGACGATCCCCGGCGCACGCACTGTTGTTGCCATGGGATCAAACACTGCAATTGACGTACGCACGCCCGTGCGTTGCAGCTTGCCGGGCGATACGGTCACTGATCCGGCATCGCTTACCTCGTCGGCATAGACGGGCAGGTAGTCCATCCCCATGGAATCCAGCTTTGGCACCGGCGACGTATCAGGCAGGCCCATCGGGTGGCGGTAGTAGAGTAGGGTTCGTTCGCCACTCTCTGCCTCTAGAGGCGTGATCGCCTCTGGATCAAACGATACGTCTTCGTTCGCCAGGACCGGCAAAAAGGACTTTCCATCGGCAGTCTCGGTCGACGCGGCGGACCATTCGGCGAGACCGTCAGGGTGTCGGTAGTAGATGACCGGGCCTGTCGGCGTTCGGGTTGCGGCTGGCATTGCTTCAGCTTGCCGTCCCATCCGCGCGGTGAATTGCGTCTGCGCCACATTTGCCAGCATAGCAGGCGTCCAACCCTTGACGCCTGCCGCGAGGCCCGCCCATCCAGCCGCGCCGCCAACCACGCCGATAAGCACCAATTTGCCAAAGACGCTCATGGCAGCACCTCGAGCACGATTTGCGCCTGAACAGTTTCAGGTTCGCCCTGCACCTTGGCCGCAACGGAAAACCGCCAGTTTCCGTCCATCGTCAGATCGGCGGAAAAGCGATAGAGACCCGGCTCTTCGCCGGGCAACGCCAAGACCGTCGAAGTCATCGTCTCCATGCCGTCCGGCTCCATATCCAGCCTTGTGGCAAAGATGACGGCGCCTTCGACGGGCGCATTGGTGCGGGTATCAATCAGACGAAGCTCCAGAACCGCGCCGTCTCCGAAGGGATAGGTCGTTTCGACGAGAACAAGGTTGTAATCAGATGCAGCCGCCTGTGCTATCGGCACGGAGAGCTGGGTCGCAACCACGAGGGTCGCAAGAAAGGTGGGGATATAACGGAGCATGATACGCCTATTTTGACGGGCAACGGGAACGCCAGCCATCGTATCGACCCTGAGTCTATACGTTACATCGGCGCGTGGATTTTGGTGCGAAAGACACCTGACCCGTCATGCCTTGGGCGGTCTTTGAAGCTCAATGTCCGCATGTTGTCGGTGCGCTGCCGCCTCGGCCCGTGAGAACTCTGCGTTTCCGGGGCTCGGCAAGCTCGCTAGAGTTGCTCGTTCCAGCCCCAGCACAATCGGGGCTACCCGACATTGCATCGTCGAAATGCAAGCAGCATCGCATTCCGGCATGTCCGGGCAGTCATCTGGACAGCAATCGCTTTGCATGACCATCGAAGACCCTGAATCCACGCTTGAAATGGACGCATGACTGATTTGCGCCAGAACAACGCCAATCAAAAGAGTAAGCACAAAAAGGCGCGTTTTGAGTATCATCGGTCAGCTATGTTGGATTTCTGACAGACCAGCAATACACGTTTTGCTGAAATGGATAATTGACCTACTTCACGTTCAAAACGCGGACCCGCTAAAGCTTCAATCGCCTCAGCCTGAGAGCGTTTGCGATGACCGAGACTGAAGAAAGGCTCATCGCGGCTGCGGCGATCATTGGTGACATTAATAGGCCGAAGACCGGGTAGAGGACCCCTGCCGCGATTGGAACACCGAGCGTGTTATAGGCAAACGCCCAGAACAGGTTCTGGCGAATGTTGCGGATCGTCGCCACCGCCAGTGTCCGCGCCTTGACGATGCCGTTCAGATCCCCGCGCAACAGCGTGATGCCCGCACTTTCAACCGCCACGTCCGCGCCCGTACCCATGGCAAGGCCGACGTCCGCTGCGGCCAGGGCTGGCGCGTCGTTGACACCATCACCCGCCATCGCGACCTTTCTGCCTTCGGCGTGCAGCTCGTCGACCAGCGCCTTCTTATCTTCCGGCAGAACGCCGGCCCGAACCTCGTCGATTCCAAGCCGCTGCGCCACGGCGCTGGCGGTGCGTTCGTTGTCACCTGTCGCCATGATGATCCGCAGACCTGCCTCGTGCAGTACCTTGATGGCTTCGGCAGTCGACTCCTTGATCGGGTCGGCCACTGCGACGATGCCGGACAGCTTACCTTCAATGGCTACGAACATGGCGGTCTTACCCTCGGCCCGTAGAACATCTGCCGCTTCCTCCGCCGTAGATGTGTCGAGAGACATGTCGCGCATCATTGCGGTATTTCCAAGTGCGACAGCCCGCCCCAAGACAGTTCCGCGCACGCCTTTTCCGGTCACCGCCTCGAAGTTTTCGGCATTGCCGACCTTGATGCCCTTCTCCATCGCACCCTCCACGATGGCCTCCGCCAACGGGTGCTCCGAGCCTTTTTCCAGGGCGGCAGCTAGGGTTAGAATGGTTTCCTCGCTTTCGTCGCCCAGAGCGGCCACATCGGTCAGCTTCGGCTTCCCCTCGGTCAGGGTACCCGTCTTGTCCACGATCAGCGTATCGACCTTGGCCATGCGTTCCAGAGCTTCGGCGTCCTTGATCAGCACACCCGCCTGTGCACCGCGCCCCGCGGCCGTCGTGATCGAAATCGGGGTCGCCAGACCCAGAGCACAGGGGCAGGCGATGATCAGCACCGACACCGCCGAGGCAATGGCAAAGACCAGAGCAGGTTCGGGTCCGAAGCTCAGCCACGCGACGAATGCGAGCAGCGCGATCAGGACAACGGTCGGCACGAAGTAGGATGAGACCTTGTCGGCAAGACCCTGAATCGGCGCGCGGGACCTACGCGCGTTCGAAACCATCTCGACGATCTGGCTCAGCATCGTGTCGGCACCCACGCGCGCGGCCTCGATGACAAGGGATCCGTTCTTGTTGATCGTGCCGCCGGTGACGGTATCGCCGGGACCTTTTTCGACCGGCAGGGGTTCGCCGGTGATCATGCTCTCGTCGATGGACGACGTACCGTCCATGACCGTGGCGTCGACGGGGATCGCGTCGCCTGGGCGGACCCGCAGACGATCCCCCTCAACGATGTTTTCCAGCGGCGCGTCATACTCTGTGCCGTCGGGCAGGATACGTCGCGCAGTTTTCGGGGCCAGGTCGAGTAGTGCCCGAATGGCATCGCCGGTCCGTTCCCGCGCCCTCAGCTCCAGAACCTGCCCAACAAAAATCAGGGTGATGATGACAACGGCGGCCTCAAAGTAGGTGCCGACCCCCGCGCCCATCCGGTAGACCTCCGGAAACACGCCCGGAAGGAACGTAGCCACCAGCGAATAGATGTAGGCCGCACCGACACCGATGGAGATCAGTGTCCACATGTTGGGCGAGCGGTTCACGATCGACGCCCATCCCCGCTCGAAGAAGGGTTTCGCCGCCCATAGGACGATTGGTGTCGCCAACGCGAACTCGACATAGGTCGCCAGTTGATGCCCGATCCAGTCTCGGACGGGCAGACCGACCAACTCACCCATGGTTAGGATGACCAGGGGAACGGCCGCGGCGGCACTGATCCACATGCGGCGGGTGAAGTCGGTCAGTTCCTCACTGGGTTCATCCGACGGTAACATCGGTTCAAGCGCCATGCCACAGATCGGGCAAGATCCGGGTTCATCACGTACGATTTCAGGGTGCATCGGGCATGTATACTGCGCGCCTGCTTGTGAGGTCATGCGACGATCCGATGCCTTGCCAGAGGCGTAGTAAACTGGATCAGCCTTGAACTTGGTGTGGCACCTGTCGGAGCAGAAATAGAAAATTTCACCGTCATAGTCTGCACGGCGTGCGTCCGGAGAAATTGTGACGGACATGCCGCACACCGGATCCACGGCATGATCCGACGACCGCTCTGACGCATCCTTGCCTACTATCTGATCCATTTCCCAGCCTTTCAAAAACTACACTGGGTCCGCAAATAGTGCTTCCCGTAGATGGAAGGTCAAGTCCAATCGCCTCGCTGTCGCGCCCGAACAGTTCAGAGGAGGTACAGTGCTGATTGTGATGGCCTTAAGCACAGAACATCCCAAGAAACTTCTTGAACCTCTAGCAACTGAAGCTCCTATCTTTGGCTCAACGCTTATTCTCAGAGGTTTCCCATGTCCCACCACGGTCCAGACACGCATCCGCACGGTCATCAGGATGATCGCAAAGACACAAAGGCTTGCTGCGGCCAGACGGCCGAAGACACCGCGCAGGTGGCAGCACCTCCACCATCCTCCGGACGCAGTTTTCGCGTTAACGGGCTGGATTGTGCGGAAGAGGTCGCGATCCTGAACAAGGTCGTCGGGCCGGAAGTCGGCGGCAGCGAGCATCTGGCCTTCGATGTGATCAACGGGCGCATGACCATCCTCAAAAGCGCCAAACCGCTCAGCGACGATAAGATCATCAAGATCGTCGGGTCGACTGGGATGAGCGCGAAGATGTGGGATGCTGAAAGCGCCGAAGCGGACCAGGCGGCCCATTTCGCACGTCAACGCCTCTTCACCGGGCTCAGCGGCGGCTTCTGGGCCGCGGGGTTCCTTTACCACATCGTCGAGACGGGGGCGGGCGGCGCGCTGCGGCTCTTCTCCGGTCATGGCGAGACGTCTATGCCTCTGGTCGAGATGGGGCTGTTCATGCTGGCGGTGGTGTTCGGAGCCTGGCTGGTCGCCCCCAAAGCATGGTCCGCCGCGCGTAGATTTTCGCCTGACATGAATTTGCTGATGATCGTCGCCGTGGCCGGGGCGATCGGTCTGGGCGAGTTTTTCGAGGCGGCAACGGTCGCATTCTTCTTTGCTCTGTCCCTCGCTCTCGAATCCTGGAGCGTGGGGCGTGCGCGCAACGCGGTCTCGGCCCTGTTGGACCTAGCACCACCCACGGCGCGCGTCATTCGTGACGACGGATCGGAGACCGATGTTCCTGCGGCTCAGGTTGCGATCGGTGACCGCTTCGTGGTGCGCGGCGGAGACCGTATCCCGCTCGACGGAGAGGTGACCGAGGGTCGCGGCGATGTTGATCAGGCTCCGATTACCGGGGAAAGTGCTCTTGTGGCAAAGGAAACTGGCGATGAAGTGTATGCCGGAACGATCAACGGCGACGGCACACTGACGGTCAGGGCCACCAAGGCCGCAGGCGATACCGTGCTCTCGAAAATCATCCGTATGGTAGGCGACGCTCATTCGCGCCGCGCCGAGGTTGAACAGTGGGTCACAAAGTTCGCCCGCATCTACACGCCTATTGTCATGGTGCTGGCGGTTCTAATCGCCGTCGTTCCACCGCTGCTGTTCGCGGGGGCATGGAATTATTGGTTCTACAATGCACTGGTTCTCCTGGTAATCGCTTGCCCCTGTGCGCTCGTGATTTCTACGCCGGTCTCCATCGTCGCTTCGCTCGCGGCCTCGGCACGCAATGGCGTGCTGATCAAGGGCGGTGCCTATGTGGAGGCGCCGTCACGCCTGACAGCTCTGGCAATGGACAAGACCGGGACGATCACCATGGGAGAACCGGAGGTCGCGGGTCTGCATCCCTTGGGCGGCACGGCCGAGCGCGACCTTCTGAGCGCCGCTGTCGCGCTGGAAGCCCGCTCTTCGCATCCTCTCGCGCGGGCCATCCTGGTGCGCGGCGAACGCGATGGGCTGAAGCAGTCGGCGGCTACCGACACCCAAACGGTGCCGGGCCGCGGTGTCGAGGGAACCTGGGAGGGTCAGCCCGTCTGGCTCGGTTCGGATCGATTTGCGACCGAGAAGGGGCTTGGCGAAGCGATCCCCCGCGACCTGCTGGAACGGATCGAAGGGGCTGGCAGCACACTCGTGGCCGTAGGCTCCGGAAGCCGCCTGCTGGGCCTGATCGAACTGCGCGACCGTATCCGCCCGGATGCGAAGGGGGTCGTGGCGCGTCTGCATGCCCAAGGCGTGCAAAAGATCATCATGCTGACCGGCGACAATGAACGCACGGCGCGCGCCGTGGCGGCGGAAGTCGGCATCGATGAGGTTCGCGCAGAACTGCTGCCAGAAGACAAGGTGGCGGCAATCGAAGAACTGGTTGCCAGTTACGATGTCGTGGCAATGATCGGAGATGGTGTGAATGACGCACCTGCCATGGCGCGGGCGCATTTCGCCATCGCCATGGGTGCGGTCGGATCGGATGCCGCCATTGAGACCGCCGATATCGCCCTGATGACGGACGACATCGCCAAGGTGCCATGGCTGATAGGCCATTCCCGCCGCACCATGAACGTCATCCATCAGAACATCGCTATTGCGCTTGCGACGAAGGCGCTGTTCGTCGGGCTGACAGCGTTCGGCATGGCAACAATGTGGGGTGCCATCGCTGCGGATGTCGGCGTTTCGCTGCTGGTTGTCGCCAACGCGCTCAGGCTGCTCCGGGCCAAGAAGGACCGGCCAGACGGGTCCGGGGGAGAGAAAGTGGGAGAGAAGATGGCGCAGGGAGCCCTGGCGCACGGCCATTGATTGATCAAGCATACCGATACCGATATGAGTGGACAGGTAAAAAGATCGAGCGGACGACATGATGAAAACGACACGACGAACGGCACTCTTGGGCGGACTTGCACTTGGCCTTGCAGGGTGCGCCAGCAAATTCCGAACCTACGATGGGCCCGAGGTCACCCGGTTGCAGATGTTCAAAGGTGACCGGAACCTGTTCCTGTTCAACAATACCTCGGTCCTGAAAGCCTACAGGATAGACCTCGGTTTCGCGCCCGAGGGGCCCAAGCAGTTCGAGGGTGACGGGAAAACGCCCGAAGGGGCTTATACCGTCGACCGACGCAATCCCGACAGTCTGTTCCATCTCTCCATCGGAATCTCTTATCCGAACGAGGCCGATATCGCCTTCGCCGCTGCACAGGGCCGTGAGCCAGGCGGCGACATTTTCATCCATGGCGGGCCACGACCCGGGATCGACGCGATCAAGCCAGACTGGACGGCGGGTTGCATCGCGGTGTCGGACCGCGAAATTGAGGATATCTACGCGATGGTGCGGGACGGGACGCCGATCGACATATTCGCCTAGCGCCTATCCGGCCTTGGACGGCGGTTCATAGAACCCGTGCAAGAACGATCGAGGCGAACAACGCCAGGAGTCCGAATGCGATCGCGGAACTTGCCGCGTACTGGGCGATGTCCAGCCTGTTGCCGCCACGCTTCTTGGCGAGATATCCGCCCCATGCGGCGCCGACCAATGCTCCGAAGATCACGATCATGGTGCCTTTTCCTTTCCAATAGTCACCCCAATGGCACCCGCGATGCACGCTGCCAAAACGAGCAGGAACATCATCTGCCCGTATTTCGCGAATGGCGTGGCCGGGAGCGCAACTGGCAAGCGGGCGTCCAGCACGCCGGTCTCATCGAGCCCGAGGCGGGCGACGATCCGGCCGTACCCATCGATAACTGCTGAAATGCCCGTGTTGGCCGCGCGAACCAAAGGCAGCCCCTCTTCGACCGCGCGCATCCTGGCAGAGGCCAGATGTTGCCGGGGACCGAGAGACGCACCGAACCAAGCGTCATTGGTGGCGTTGAATATCCAGTCCGGACGCGAAGCGGCGTCTACGACACGTCCCGGAAAAATGGCCTCGTAGCAGATCGAAAGGCCGACCGGAGATAAACCGGGTAGCTCAACGGTCTGGGGGCCGGTACCGGGCGTGAAGTCCCCAAGCCCTGCGGTCAATCGCTGGATCGGAAGAAAACTCCGCAGGGGAACGTATTCCCCGAACGGCACGAGGTGATGCTTGGCGTATCGCGTGACGATCTGTCCGGTCTGATCGACTGCGAGGATCGAATTTCTGTAGCGTGTGCCAGTGCCGTCCGACTCGCGCGTCTGTGCACCGGTCAGAAGAACGCGGCCCTCAGGCAGACGTTCGGCAATTCGACCCAACATTTCAGGATCCTCGTCGAGATAGCCGGGAAATGCGCTTTCGGGCCAAAGAAGGACGTCGAACCTGCCAGACTGCGCGGACAGATCCAGATAGCGGGATATGTTCCGTTCGCGGAACGCGGGGTCCCATTTCTCCGTCTGAGGAATGTTTCCCTGAACGATCCTGACGGTTGTGTCTGTTGGCGGTGTGGTGGCCATAAGGCGAACCGTGCCCAGGGTTCCGGCACCCGCCACCACCGACATGAAAACAAATGTGGCGAACGCATTTTGCCAACGATTCCGCATGAGGAGCGTTACGGGCAGGACCGACAGCAGAACTGTGAGGAGGCCCAGTCCGTAGCTGCCAACCCATGCGGCCATTTGGCGTGGAATATCGTAGTCGGCCCACGTGTAGGCGATCAGGTTCCAGGGGAAGCCTGTCAGCATGGTGCCGCGCAGCCATTCCGAAACCGACCAGCAGACCGCGAAGATCAATGCGCCGGAGACACCTTTCGTCCTGCTCCATGCGAACGCTGCCATTGCCGCCGCCGGGAACAGCGCAAGGCCGGCGGCCAGTCCAGCCACCGCAGGAACGGCCATCCAGGCGAACCGCTCCGCGTCGACGAAAAAGCTCTCCGCGATCCAGGACAATCCGAACAGGAAGAAGCCAACGCCGAACGCCCATCCGGCAAGTCCGGCCCGCATGCGGCTCTCTCCGACCGTGAGCAGATACAGCGCGCCAAACGCGACGGGCAAAAGCACCGGCATCGAGAATGGTGGCAGAGCGAGAACCGCCAAAGCGCCGAGGCCGAATGCACAGAATGTGAGGATGATACCTGACATTCCGGAAATGCGGAGAACAGTGATGCCGATTGAAATCACCGAGATCTATCTTGAGGTTTCGGACGCAGCGACCTTTTCGCGCCCCGAGAAGATCAGCAAAATCCCGACGCCGCAGACCACGAAGACATCCGCGAGGTTGAACGCTGGCCAATGCGCCGTTCCGAGATAGAAATCCAGAAAATCGGTCACCCCTTCAAAGCGAAGACGATCGACGATATTCCCAAGAGCGCCGCCGATCACCATGCCGTAGGCAACCGCCTCGGCTGCCCGCGTTGCCCGGATTAGCGAGACGGCAAGAAACAGGACGATGGTGGTGGCGACCAATGCAAGGAGCCACCACGGCACATTCTGAAAGAACCCGAAGGTCACGCCGTAGTTGCGGTGGAAGATCAGGTTGAAGCCGGGGAACACAGCGACGCCGGGGGCGAGCGTTTCCGCATTCGCGAGCACGAACGCCTTCGATGCCTGATCGGCGGCGAGCGCCGGGACAGCTGTGCAAATGCCAATGGAGCGAATTGCCATGAATCACCCCAACCAGACATCTAGGAACAGCATGACGACGAGGCCGATCGCGAGCCCGGTCGTCGCCTGCTTCTGGTGGCCGCTGCGATGGGTTTCCGGGATGATCTCGTGGCTGATGACATAGAGCATCGCGCCCGCCGCAAAAGCCAGACCCCAGGGCAAGAGAGGCTGCGCCACGACGATCACCGCGGCACCAAGAAAGCCCGTGACGGGTTCGACCAAACCAGTCAGTGCTGCGATGCCGAACGCACGGCCCGCCGAGTATCGCTCGCCCAGTAGGGCGACTGCAACAGCCAGCCCTTCAGGCGCATTCTGCAATCCGATCCCGAGAGCGACGGGAAATCCGCCTGTAAAACCATCAGCTCCGAACGCAACGCCGACGGCCAAACCCTCCGGCGCATTGTGGATCGTGATGGCAATGATGAAGAGCCACACACGTCGTAGCGAGACGGCCTCCGGGCCCTCACGACCGCTGCTGAAATGCTCGTGCGGTATCATTTCGTTCATCAGGGCGACCGCACCCATGCCCATCAGGATTGCGATGCAGACGATCAGTGCAGGTATCGCACCGTCTCCGTATCGCCCCTCTGCCGCGTCGAGGGCGGGGATGATGAGCGAGAAGAACGATGCGGCAAGCATGACCCCAGCAGCAAAACCGAGCGAGATATCGCGCCATTTGCGCGAGGGGGTCTTGCCCAAAAGGACGGGCGTCGCTCCGACGGCGGTCATCAGACCGGCGGCGAGACTGCCCAGAAAGCCGAGTGCGACAGGCGAAAGTGTTGCGACCTGCTCCACTTCAGCTCGCCGGATAGGACGAGAAGACTTCGGTAGTGCCGTCCGGTTTCACCAGAAAGACGTCGTAGGCTTCGGCATCGTCGCCGAAATCCATGCCGGGCGAGCCGATGGGCATGCCGGGCACGGCAAGACCGATGGCGTCGGGACGTTCCTCAAGCAGCCGGGCGATGTCGGCTGGCGGAACGTGGCCCTCGATGGTGTAGCCTTCGACAGTCGCCGTGTGGCACGAGAACATGTCGACAGGGATACCCCTATCCATCTTCAGACGGATCAGCGCGCCGCCCATATTCTCACCTTCAGGAGCGAACCCGGCCTCGGACAGCTTTTCCATCCAGGCAAGGCAACAACCGCAGCCGCGCGTCTTTCCGACGTGGATAGCGGTCTGCGCGGTCACTGCCGTCGCGGCAGCAATCATGAGGGTCGCAGCGGCCAAGGTTTGAAACCTGTTTTTCATCGGAATTCCTTTCAAATCAGTCATGTGTCTTCGCGAAGAAAGGTCGCGAACCGTGTGCGCGTCTCTTCAAGGATTTCAGTGGCATCCGCAGTGTCGAAATTTTCCGCAGAGGCGAGCAATTCCTCCCCGAGCGGATCGATAGGTCGGCCGTCCACGCGCACTTCGTAGTGAAGGTTCGGAGCTGTCGCCGTGCCTGTCTCACCGACCTGGCCAATCGTTTCGCCCGCGACCACGCGGTTTCCGACGGCCAGACCCTCCGGCACAGCGCTGAGGTGCGCATAGCGGGTCATTGTGTCTGACCCGTGCGCGATCTCGACCACCCGGCCATATCCGCTCCGCCATCCGATGAAGGAGACCCGTCCGGGTGCGGTCGCTGCAATCGGTGTCCCCGCAGCGGCGGCATAATCGACACCTGTGTGCATCCGCATACTGCCATAGATCGGATGCTTGCGCTGCCCGAAGACCGACGACAGTCGTGCGCCTTCCACCGGCGGCGCGACCGTCCGCAGGATTTCACCATTCAAATAGACCGTTGCCCGCCCGCTGTCTTCGGCTGACCAGAGGATTTCGAAGCGGTCGTCGGCCAGATCGAGGGCCGCATAGGAGATTGACGGTTGACCGACCTCTGAACCATCGCGAAGGACGGTCTGACCCCAAAGGATATTCAGGGTCTCTCCGCCTTGAAGATCCCTGCGAAAGTCGACCGTTTCCCCGAGGATTTGTGCGAGATCGACGGCAAAACGGGCCGGGACGCCTGCTCGATCCAGCGAAGCGTAGATCGACCCGTTCACCAGCAACTGGCTCGCACGCTCGACTGTCAACGCGCTCGGCGTTACCGTCCGACTCGCAATGGTGTCGTCCAGGGTGACTTCGATCCGCACGCCGTCATCGACAGCCAACGTCACAACGGATGGCGTGCCGTCCGGGCGAAAGTCGACGCTGAGACGATGGCCCGGTCGAAGGCGGCGCAGGTCGTATTCAACCGTCAGTGCCAGTGCGACTTCGGTCCGTGTTTGCGCATCCATGTCCGCGAGAGAGAGAAGCACGTCCAATGTGTCACCCGCCTCGACCGTCGCCTCCCAAGGCGGCGTGGCGAGGGCCTGAACAAGCGCCATCAGATTATCTGGCTCGGCCCGTTCGAGTGCGGGAAACTCAGGCGGCTGAAAAGCGGCCGGAAGCATATTCGGCATCGTCTCGCCAGATGCGTTGACGCCTGGTCCATCGAGAGGTTCGGGTGGACTGTCCAAGGCTTCCGGAGCCTCGGAAAAGATGTACTCGGGCGGCGCCTCCAGGATCAAAGCCCGGCTCGCTATCGTGCTGACCGCTGCCGCGGCCATTGTCGTTCCCAGAACGATATGTCTCAGTTTCAAGATTCTGCCCCCTCGGTTCTGTTCTGCATCGCGCGCCTTATCTTCGGCACGGCGAATTCGCGTGGTTCGTGATAGTCGATGGTGGTGACGAAGCGGCCTGTCGCACCGAACAGGAAAACACCCGCCGTGTGGTTCATCGTATATTCGCCGTTTTCGCCCTCAACCTTCTCATAGGTGGCACGGAAACCTTCGGCGAAGGCCGCGATCTGGTCTGGCGAGCCCGTCCATCCTTGAATCTGCGGATGGAAATACGAGACATACTCGGCCATGGTCTCGACCGTGTCGCGGTCCGGATCTACGGTGATGAAAACGGTATTCAGGTCTTCGGCGTCCGGCCCAAGCTCGTCGAGCCATCCGGATATGTCCGAGAGGGTCGTCGGGCAAACGTCGGGGCAGTAGGTGAATCCGAAGAAGACCAGACTCGGCTCGCCGATGAGGGTTTCCGGGCCGACATCCCGACCATCCTGATTGGTCAGTCTGAAATCCATCGTCGTTAGCGGCACGGGCCGCTTGCCCGGAACGGGATCAGCGCCAGGTCCATCGACCTGCCACCAGCCGACGAATAGGGCGGCAAAGACTGCCGCCACGCCGATCGCTGCGATTTTGGCTACACTCATCATCAGCCGGATCAGCCTTCGGGGCCGCGTGCGCCGATGCCAAGGACCGGGACGGTGATTTCAAGCTCTGTTCCATCGGAAAAAAGCAGGGTCAGCGGAAAGGTCTCCCCCTCGACGAGCGGAGATTGCAGTTGCATCAGCATGGCGTGATATCCGCCGGGTTCAAGGGCGAACATACCCCCGGGCGGGATCACGATATCGTCCGCCGGAGCCATGCTGCTGACGCCGTCAGAATTGGTTCTGGTTTCGTGGATCGAAGCCATGCCGGAGATCTCCGCGCGAAGACCGATAAGGGAGATCTGATCGCTGCCCTCGTTCCGAACGGTCAGATAGGCCCCGCCGGGCCGCGACATTCCAAGGCTCGCGCGCGCCCAGGGGCTCTCGACCACAATCGATGCGTTCTCTGACAACTGCTGCGCTGAGGATGCCATTGGCAAGCCCATCAGAAGAGCGACAGACAGGCTCTGGATTGCCTTTGCGAAGGTTTTGAACACGTTGGGTCTCCTGTTCGTTCTAGTTTGTTGCCGCAGCCTCGACTTCGGCTTGGACGAGCGACAAGAGCTGCTCCGCACCGAACTCTGGCAAAGGCTTACCGTTGACGAAGAACGTCGGTGTGCCTTGGATTCCGACAGCTTCGACGTCTGCCCGGTCTTGATTGAGGACGCCGACGATGCTGGGTGACATGATCTGATTTGCGGCGGCGTCTGTGTCCAAGCCCGCCGCTCCGGCGATCTCCATGATGCGCTCAGCTGCCGGAGCGCCGTGAGAGGCCCAGGCGGGCTGATTTTCAAGCAGCGCTTCCAGCACGGGAACAAAAACGTCCTGCAACCGAGCCGCTTCCAGCACCTTGATTGCCAGCTCGGACCCATCGCCGTGGAACGGCGTGTAGCGCATGACGACGCGCACATCGTCGGGGTATTGCGCCAGTATCTGCTTCACGATGGGATGGAAGGCGCGGCAGGCCTCGCAGGCTGGGTCGAAGAACTCCACGATGGTCACTGGCGCATCCTCGCGCCCGAGTATGGGAGAATAGGACCGAACAAGACGATCCTGTTGTTCCAGCGGAGCGGCTGTCGCCACCGGGGTCGGATCGGGGCGCGATACGAACCAGGCACCAGCCACGAAAACGGCCAGTACCAGAGTGAGTATCGCGAGCAGAAGAGTCTGTCGGTTCATATTGATATCCGTCGAAGTTGAATGAGAAGGGCAAGGATCGCCCCGAAGGTCAGCAGGGAGAGCAGAGGGATTGGCAGGCCAAGGATCAGCATCGCGTCATCGGTGCAGGATGGCCCGGACGCCGTGCAGGGGACGATCGGCGCCGGCACGATCCCTGCGTAAAGCAGGGAATGGTAAAGGGCGACGGCACCACCCAGAACCGCGAGCGGCGCGGCATAGCGCCAGATCGAGAGGTCGGCGCGCCAAGCCGCCACCCCGAGGATGACCGCGAGCGGGAACATGAAGGCACGCTGGAACCAGCACAGATTGCAGGGGGTCTGCCCCAGAACCTCTCCGATGAAGAGCACGGCAAGCGACGCGGACAAGGCGACGAACCATGCCGCGAAGAGGAAAGCTACCGGGCTCGCGGCGCGTGGCGTTGCGTCTGGGCCAGCTGTCACGCGCCGATCCTTTCGCGAAGATCAGTAACGATCAGTCTGGGTTCCTCGTCGTATTCGTAGATGCGGACAAATTCGCCTTCCGGATCGAAGAGAAGGAAGGACGACGTATGCCCCATCGTATAGCCGTCGGGCGCCGAGGCTTCCTCGATCTTCTGGTAGTAGATCTTGAAGGTCTCGGCAGTGCGTTCGATTTGGTCCGGCGGTCCGCTCAACCCAAGGATTCCCTGACCAAACTGGGGAACGTAGTTGGCCAGAGCGCTTGGCGTATCCCTTTCAGGGTCGACCGTGATGAACAGGGGCTGGACGGCGGAACCTTGGGTGCCGAGCTCGTCCATGACCTGCGCGATGGTTGCGAGCCCCATGGGACACACGTCGGGGCAGTTCGCAAATCCGAAAAAGACGAGCATCCAGCGCCCTCGGAAATCCTCGTCGGTCTGCACCATACCGGTATGGTCCGTCAGCTCAAAATCCGCAGTGAAACTCTCGGCCTCAGGATCAACACGCGCGGCGACCGGTCCCTGATTGCGTTCAGTCATCCAAAGCGTGGCTGACACCGCCGCAGCGATAACCACTGCCGACCAGAGAACTATCCGGACCTTCTTCATTGCTTGCGCTACCCACCTGTTCAATTTGTCTGTGCGCGGGATACAAGCTACAGCAGATAGAGGTTCAAGCGAAAAGTTACTTTTTGTTGTCCGAAGTCACACCAAAGTGAAACCTTTGTCTTTTCAATGGAGTTGGCTCTTCAGTAAGCTACAGTCTTTGTAGATTGAAGGATCGCACATGCTGGCAATTGGAACACTCTCGCGGAGAACCGGAACCAAGGTTCAGACGATCCGCTACTACGAAGAAATCGGTTTGATGAACGAGGCCGGAAGGACCGCAGGCGGCCAGCGCCGGTACTTTGAAAAGGACCTCGACCGGCTGGCTTTCATCCGGCACTCACGCCAGCTCGGATTTTCGCTCGACTCCATCCGGGAGCTGCTGGACCTCTCGGACAACCCGTCCCAATCCTGCGCGGAGGCGGATTCGATCGCGCGTCGGCAACTCCACCAAGTCGAACAGCGGATCAAGCGTCTGCAAGCGCTTAAGAAGGAATTAAAACGCATGGTCGCCGAGTGCGACGGTGACAGCGTTGCGGAGTGCAAGGTTCTGGAGGTCCTTCGAGACCATGCGGAATGTCTCACCGAGCACGACGAGATTGGGGCTTGAACGCCGCAATTGCCTATCCGCTGGCTGCTGTCGCGGAGATCAGCGGGTGTTTCGCCATCTGGGCGTGGTGGCGTCTTGGGGCATCACCGCTCTGGCTCGCACCCGGCATAATCGCGCTCGCGCTTTTCGGCTGGTTGCTGGCGCAGGTCGAAACCAGCGCAGCGGGCCGCGCTTTCGCAGCCTATGGCGGCATCTACATCGGGGCCTCCATGCTCTGGATGTGGTTCGCCGAGGGCGAGCGACCTGACAGATGGGACTTCATAGGGACGTCCATCTGTTTGATCGGTGCCGCGATTATTCTTTCGGTGCCCAGAGGGACGTAAATAAGCTATTTTGGATCTACAGTCGCTAGAGGTTCTATATATCTTATTGACAGCTGCATCCGAAGAGGGCGTTTCTGCCCCCTTTCTTAGAAATCGGAAGGTTTGCCAGTTCGATGGTCGAAAGCGAATTCAGCGGGAAGAATGAAAAAGAGCGCCAGACGCTCTGGATTGTTCTCGGTCTCAATCTCGCAATCGCTGCGGGGTTCTTCGCCACGGGAGCTATCGGCGATTCCAGCGCCCTGATCGCCAATGGTCTCGACAACACATCCGACAGCCTCGTCTATGGCATCAGCCTTCTGGCCTTGTCCCGGTCGTCGAAGTGGAAGCGGGGTGCCGCGAACGTATCCGGCGGATTGCTTCTGATCTTTGCGGTTGGCATTCTGATTGACGCTTGGCGGCGCTATGTCGGCGGTTCCGAACCGCTCGGAACTCTGATGATCGCAATGTCGCTGATAGCTGCGGTCGTCAACCTCGCCTGCATCTGGCTGCTCGGGCGACTGAAGGAACCGGACGTGAACATCCGGGCCGCCAACACCTTCAGCCTCAACGATTTCGCATCGAACGGCGGCATCCTGATCGCGGGCAGTCTCGTTTGGTGGTTGGGCAGCAACTGGCCCGACCTCGTTGTCGGGGTCGCGGTGGCTGGCATCGCGGCGTGGGGCGGCATAGGCATCCTGCGGGACGCGCATGACGAGCATCACAAGGCAGTTCACAATCACCAACCAGAATAGTCTCTCGCGTCGCGACAAGATAAAGGTTGAAGCTACAGTGACTGTAGAAACTATCATCTCTGTATAGTTGATTCTAGGAAACGCTCATGACCCCTGTTGACCCGCTGCTTTCGTCGACGCCACTCTTGGATTTCAGGCATCCTTCACTTGCCGCTCTGATCGCCGACCGGGGGTGGGGAACCTTGCCGTTGCATGATCGAATTGGTGCAATCTACGACTTCGTGCGAAACGAGATCGACTTTGGCTATAACCGCGCCGACGACATTCCTGCCTCTGAAGTACTCGACGACAGGTATGGACAATGCAACACGAAGGGAACGCTGCTGATGGCGCTTCTACGCGCTGTCGGCGTAAGATGCCGCTTGCACGGCTTCACAATCCACAAAGCGTTGCAACGGGGCGTCGTGCCTGAACTGATCTATCCGATCGCACCCGCAGAAATCCTCCACTCATGGATCGAGGTCGAGACCGAGGCAGGATGGGTCGATCTTGAGGGCTTCATCCTCGACACACCCTTCCTGTTGGCCCTGCAGCGGTCGTTTCCCGAGACACGGTCCCTATGCGGCTACGGTGCCGGGACCGACTGCTTGAGCGCACCGCCAGTCGGATGGACGGGGGAGAGTACATATATCCAGAAGACCGGCATCGCCCGCGATTTTGGAACATTCGATAATCCTGACATGTTTTATGAGCACCATCGTCAGGCGTTTGGCCCCCTGCGCGACTGCATCTATCGGCACCTCATTCGCCATTGGATGAATGCCCGCGTCAGGGCGATCCGCGCTGGTCGTTTGCCAAGCGTTCTAGGGCTGAGCCGGCCAAACCACGGCCATGAGGAGGCTTCTCGTGCCGCATGATCATGCCCATATGGAGCCTAAAGAAGGCGACCGGCGGGTTGCCATTGCCATCTGGGCAAACGGCCTCCTGACGGTCGCGCAGATTGTCGGCGGGATACTATCCGGCAGCCTCGCGCTGATCGCGGATGCCATCCACAACTTCTCCGACATGGCGTCGCTCGTCATCGCATTCGGCGCGCGCAAGATCGCGCGCCGCCCGGCCGATGCGAAAATGACCTTCGGATATGGCAGGGTCGAGATCGTCGCCGCGCTTATCAATTATACCTCGCTGATCATCATCGGCCTTTATCTGGTCTATGAGGGCGCGATGCGGTTTGTTGATCCGCCCGAAGTCGCGGGTTGGACCGTGGTTATCCTGGGCAGTGTGGCGCTGTTCATCGATACCCTCACCGCGTGGCTGACCTATTCGATGCAGAAAGGCAGCGTGAACATCCGGGCGCTGTTCCTCCACAACCTCAGCGATGCGCTGGCGTCTGTGGCCGTGATCGTCGGTGGCGTTCTAATCCTTCTCTACGATGTCCGCTGGGTTGATCCGGCGATCACCATCGGGATTGCCGCCTATATCCTCTGGCTCGCCTTCAGCGAGATCGGTGGCCCGATCCGCACCCTGATGTTGGGAAGCCCGCCCGATATCGACACGGACAAGGTTATCGCGGCCGTGGAGGACGTGGACGGAGTCGAGGAAGTTCATAACGCACATTTCTGGCAGATGCAGGAGCATCGTGCGGCGCTCGATACCCACGTCGTAATCGCCGAGGACCGCTGGGATGACCTCGAAAACATCAAGACGGCAATCAAGACCCGCCTCGACGAGGAATTCGGGATCGACCACTCAACGCTGGAGTTTGAACGCTCAGCAACCAAACATCGGGACGCCGACAGGTATGGTCATGGGTGACCTCAAAACCGTGGTTCTCGTGCTGGGTTGTGCGGCCAATCTGTTGCTGGTCGCGGGTATACTCTGGTCCATGTTCCAACCGGAGCGACGTGTCTGGCCGCCGATTCACTCTACAGGAGCCCACAAGATTGTCGTCTGGGGACTTACGTGCGTCGGCTTCGGATCTGCCATCGTTTTGGCTCTGCTAGAATGGGGTGAGCTCGACTTCCCATGGATCATACGTTGGGGTCTAGGGCTTTGTCTGATCGTTCTGGGCAATGCCGTTGTCTGGTCCGGTGTGATGCAACTTGGGATGGCGGCGACGAGTGGTGATGAAGGCGTTCTGCGGACCCGTGGCCTTTACCGGTTCTCCCGCAATCCTCAGTATGTGGCTGACATGGCGATCCTCATCGGGATCGGACTGCTCTCCGCCTCGATCCTCGCGTGGCCAGTGATTATCACCGGCGTTACTGCATTGGCACTCGCGCCCTTCGCTGAAGAGCGCTGGTTGATTGATCGCTACGGGGACGCTTACCGAGCCTACCTCCGCACAACCCGCAGGTTTCTCTGACAGCATAAGGACAGCTGATCTCACGGCTTTGTGAGTGGCAGCCTGTTGAAGCTCTAGTGGGTGGAGGTCCCAAAATAGTGCAAACAGATAAAATTTGAGGTTTTCATGATGAAACGAGCGAACGACATGTCAGTCACGCGCAGGGCTGCGCTCCTGGGGGCCGCCGCAAGCGGCTTGGTTCTCGGAACCGGCAGGGTTGTGGCACAGACAAACGAGGGTCTGGCGACACCGGCGGTGCGAAGCAATATTTCCGGGTTTAGGGTTGCGTCCTGGCAAGATCATTTTGACAACCTGCGGAATGGCGCGATTCTCTGCGACATTGACTCCCGCGCGGTGCAGTTCTGGTCGGAAGACGAAAACGTCTACAAGCTTTACCCCTCCAGCGTCCCTCTTACGGAGGAGTTGACGCGGCGCGGTTACACCGAAATCGTTCGCAAGGTGGATGGCCCGAGCTGGCGACCTACGCCGTCGATGAAGGAGCGCAATCCCGAATGGCCGGATTTCGTTGGCCCTGGCCCCGACAATCCCCTTGGAACACACGCCCTTTATCTGTCATGGCAGTACTACCGCGTTCACGGCACAGGTGACACGCGCAAGATCGGTCGACAATCGTCGAACGGCTGCATCGGCCTCTACAATGAACATATAGAAGAGTTGTTTGGCTTGGCAGAGGTCGGTACTCAGGTTAAGTTGTTCTAAAGGCGGAAATTTTAAATATGCGAATTCATCTTGGCTTACTTCTCCCAGCAGCGTTTTTGTTGGGAGCGTGTTCCGCTTCTATTCCTGGCGGGCCCGACACTGCACAAAACAGACCACTGCCGGAGGCAGTCGTCGCTATGGCCGCAACGGGTCAGGATCTTCAGTCCGCGCGCCTTTTGCCGGAAGACGGCTGCTACTGGTATCTGCACAACGGTCCCGTGGAAGCGACCCTGGTGCCGCTCCGAACCCCTCGCGGAAATCCGATTTGTACCGCGCCAGCGGCCTAGCGGGGTTCAGTAATCCGAAGTGCTCCCCGGCTAGGATAAACTCCCGTCACTTTCCCTGACCGATGGTGCTTTAGTACACGGCCTCAGCTTCCCGCAGTGACACTGTCCTCGGCCGAGTAGAGGAAAGCCGTCGAACCAATATCGACGTTGGGATAAAGCTCGTTTATGTGCGCCATGACCATTCTGACGCAGCCGGAACTCGCACGACCGCCAATGCTTCTCGGCTGTGGCGTACCGTGAATGCGGAGATAAGTATCCCGGTCGCCCAGAAAGAGATAGAGAGCTCGCGACCCAAGCGCATTCTTAGGTCCGGGCTCCATACCGTCGGCGATATCAGCGTAGAGTTCTGGGTCGCGGTCGATCATGTTCTGCGTCGGCTGCCAATGCGGCCATCTGACTTTGCGCTTGATCGTGTATGTACCTGGTTCGTACAGATCACCACGAGCAATGGCGACGCCATAGCGCATGGCAGTCCCGCCCTCCTCGATGTGATAAAGGTAGCGCGCAACCGCATCGACATGAATGTCGCCCGGTGTCAGCCCGTCTTTCGCGGCCACCCGGGTCGGGAGAAACCGCGGATGTAAGCCCCAGGGGTTCGAGGTTGCCGGGTCAAAGCCGGGCGGCGTCACCTGTGCGTCCCAGGCAACCTTCTGCGCTTCGGTCGGCCAGGTATTTGCCAGCACCGGGCTGGCAACCGGGGCAGAAAAGAGGGCGGCGGTGGTCATCACGAAATGTCGTCTAGTCAGCATACTATACTCTTCCAGCTTTGTCTGGCGAATGCCGTGACACGAGAAACGGCGGTTGATGTACGATAGAACCTCTACCAACTAGAGCTTCAAGGAGTTTCTTTTGACACAGTTTGATTGCTCGGCTTCTACATCTTGTCGCGTAGTCGATGGCGATTATTCGAACACTTAATGTAAATTTACAGTCGTATTTTACATAACCATGATTATGCGCGTAATACACTTTGCGTTGCAATAGTATATTATTAAAGGTAAGGTGGTTCCCGACAAAGGGTCCCCTACCATGCGCTTTCAACTTAGACGACTGTCTCTATGCCTAACCGCTGTAACCGCTTTGGCAACCGGTGTGCTGCCGAGCACCACAAAAGCACAAACCTATCCAATCGACTGCGCAATCCTTCTCTGCCTGTCCGGCGGTTGGCCCGCTTCCGTGCCCTGCAGCCGTGCCCGTGCCGAGTTTATCCGTCGCATCACGCCTTGGCCTGTGGAACCACCACTGCAGATTTGGCGCTGTCCCATGGGCGCATCTTATGAGACCGAACGGCATCCGAGCAATGTAGACCGAATCTTCGAAGCCTTGTTTCACGCCAAGGACTATTCGCCCCACCAATCGTTTCCAGGCGATGATGTTGCCGTCCAAACAAAATCAACAAATGCCGTTTGGCGCTCTCCAGAAACCGGAACGGGCGGCATTCCAGCAGACTTCGTGCTTCGCCTCGTCCAGGATCGGGCGGACATTGATATCAGCGGTCCAGAGTTCAATTTTGTCCGATCCATTCGCGTCTTTGATGTACGGTATGCGCGACAGCACGAGTCCGGGCGCGATGGGGACTGTAACCGAAGCGCGACCGTGGTCCTCGGCACTTACGGGACCCAAGGCGATTTCACTTGGCAGAGGTCTTCCGTCACTGCCCTTCCTTCGGCTCACGTAGGCCTTGAGCGCTGGGGCGAGCATTGCCCTGGCATTTATCACCGATCCGTCTTCGTCGATTGGCGTGACTATGAGGATAACTACGGGTTCGAGCAGGTGAACTACTGACCTGCCGCCACGTAGATTGGTCTCGGAAGACGGCTTCTTTGACGTGTACGGCCGCACCGCGTACGCGTCGCGGTCCACATGCTGTTTGGCGTTTCGGCAAATACCGCAGGTTCGCACTCCTCAACCGCCGTCGCCACTTCGCATTCGCGTGAGTGCATCGAAGTCGATTTCTTGCTTCTGTTCGTCACTTATATCCGGCCGGGTTTCCGATACTGGCTGGGGCCCTTGGACGTCCCACATCACCGCATGTGAGCCTGTACTCCAGCGATAAACCCAACCAACAACACTGCACCCATCGGTCCCGATCAGATTGGCGATCGCGACGCCCTCACCCTTATCATCGTTCACTGTTTACTGACTTCCTGCACTGTGGCGCTGCGAATTGCGGCGTGGGGTTGCAGAGCGTTCACTACGACCGCGCGCCGGACTTCGTTGATTTTGGCTAACTGGTTCTAGATGAGGGAGTGCTCATCAGACCGGGAAAATGGGTTTCCGTGTTCTCAACAATTCATTGGCTTCAAATCCTGTGGTCGGGCTCCGTGGCGGCTTCAACGATCGCCAGAACTTCGAACGGGTCAAAGCCGATGGCGCGGGCCAAAACGACCAGTTCGACGACGTCGACCCGGCGCTGGCCGCTTTCAAGACGGGCAATAAGGGATTGGTGGCATCTGAGCCTGTCCGCCAAGTCTTTCTGACCAAGGCCCGCTTTGACACGGGCGTCGACCAATGCTTGGCAGAGTGCCACCTGTCCCGTGCTTCTGATTGTCTTTGCCACGCGTCACATACCTTTTGTGACGTCGCTAGCGGATGAAATCTGTTATCTAACAAGTAGATATTTGAGGGTGTTATCGGCGTCTGGTTTCCATGGGCTGCAAGTCTGATGCTCCCGAGGTTGCCCATCAATCCCCTACCAATTGCAGAAACCGACCATAGTCCTCGCTGACTTCCCGCGCTTCTTCGAAGGCACGGGCCCGTTCACCGTCGAGGCAACGGAAGTAGTTTTGGATATCCTGGATGTAATCTTCGAAGTCGCCACGGATGATGTCCGCATAGTCCCGCGCCGCCTGCGAATCGCTTGGCAGGAATGGACGGGCCGGGGCGAAGCAGGATTCTGCGAAACCCGCGCCAGGGACAACCAGGAGTATCGGTACAGCCCGCAATAGGTGTAGGCCTCTCAACCTGAGGTTTCTCAAACCTGTTATCTCCTTGATCGCGGACACTGGCCGTGACTAGTGTTTGCGTAACCAAACTACAGCTAAAGCACGATATTACATATTGCGGTTGATAGTATACTATCGTAACTCTGGGCTTCAAGTGGGAATGCCCAGGGTCGCGCCATTGGAGAAAGCGTGAGCCGGGCCATGAACTGGGACATCGAAGCACCAAATGTGGTTACGGAAGCCAGGTTCCGCGAGCTCGTGGAAAGCGGCTATAGCGCAGAAATCCTGTGCCAGGAGTCGGCACATAAGAAAGGCCCCAGCTATTACGGGGTCTGGATCATGCGCGTTGTCTCTGATGACGGCGTGGAAAAGCTCCTCGTCACCGCCCGCACGCGGACGACCTACAACGATATCAAGATCCGCGAGTTCAAGACGATCTCCGGCGTGGTGTCTTTCTTCATTGGCCTTGGCTTTGCGCATGTCGACCTGCCGCTTGAGGCGGGTACAAGCCGCACGCATAAACTCGCCCCGCCAGACAAAGCCCCATCAGACTTGGGCACTGGCAACTAACCTCGTCTGTCTCTGTCTGGTCGCAGCACCTGCCTCAGCGCAAATGGTCCTGATCATGGAGAGCGACGGCTCTCTGACCCCGTCGCGGTCTCAGAGCGGTTTTGCTCGAAACTACAATGACGGCGTTGGTCTGGGATCGGCGTCCGATGGTTTGGCCATTCTTGGTGAGACTGAAGCAGCTTCCGAACTTGACTCGCTGAGGTTTGCGGCACTCGCCCAGCCAGCACCCCTGCCCCGCGCAGACGTTCTCTTGGGCATCGAGGCAACAGCCCTGCGCTATGTCGGCCATCCCGGCCTGCGCCGCGCGGGACTGTCCGTCACGGATTGGCTGGCTCTCTACCGGGCGAATATCGAGGTGGAAAGCGCCTACAGGCAGAATGCCGTCTCGAGCGCGGGCGCCATTGGTCTGGGCCAATTGATGCCTGCTACTGCCCGAGATCTCGGTGTGGATCCTCATGACGCGCTGCAGAACCTCGACGGCTCCGCCCGCTACCTTACAATGATGCTGGAAAGCTTCGGCGATCCGCATTTGGCGCTGGCAGCCTACAACGCCGGGCCGGACGCCGTACGCCAGTACGGTGGCATTCCCCCTTACAGAGAAACCCAGAACCACGTGGCCCGCGTCATGGCCGTCGTGGCCCGATTGGAAGGATCAAATTCATGATGTCCCAACCTTTTTGGAAATCATTCCTCAAAACACTTATCGGCAATGTCACGAGAGCGCGCAGCGCGGCAGTGCATTGGCGATACCGCTTTTTCCAAACAAGTTGGATTTCAAACCTCTTTGTCGTCTCGCTGGCACTATCCCTGCTCATTGCCGAGCCCGCACTTGCACAGAGCATCGATCTCTCCCCGATCCAAAGCCTGTTGCAGGGCATTGTCGATGCGCTGACCGGACCCCTTGGTGTGGTCATCGCCACACTCGCGGTCCTCGGCGTTTTCTTGAGCTGGTTCTTCAACATCATCGATCTGCGCCAAGCGCTTTGGGTGCTTGTCGGCATCGCCGGTGTCGCGGCTGCCCCGACGATCGTTGCTGCGGTCTTTGCCGGTGGCTGAGCGCTCGCCTCTCTTTCTCGGCCTCGTGCGCCCGCCCAAGCTTCTGGGCCTGCCCATCATGTATGCGATGGTCTGGCTCTTCGGTTCGGTGCTCTTGTTCGTCTGGGTCCAGCACATCGCGGTGCTGGGTTTCGCCGCCCTGCTCTATCCGGTGCTGTGGAAGGCCGCGGATTGGGACCCACGTTTCATCGACGTGATGATGACGGCCCTGCAGGAGACACCGCCCACGCGAAACCGCAGCATCCATGGCGGGGACAGCTATGCCCCGTGATGACGCCCGTGATGCTGCGCTCGATGCCCGCACAATGACGCCAGACTGGTATGCGCGCGAGACCCGCCTCGCGCATATGCTGCCCTATGTGAGCCTCGTCGACGACCAGACCGTGCGGACCCGGGTGAACGAACTCTTCCGCTGCATCCGGCTCGAGGGGATCAACAGCTACACGACCGATGACGCCTATCTCGATAAGGTGACGGCGCTTTTTGCCCGCATCGTCGCGCAACTTGGGCCGGAATTCAGCTATTACGTCCACAAGGTCTCCAAGGGCATCAAACCTGATCTCGACCCCATCCGTGAGGACAGCTTCGCGGGCGAGGTGGACCGGCGCTGGCGTGCGAAACTCGCAACAAGCGGGCTGCGCGACAAGACGCTGACGCTCACCGTAATTCACCGCCCGCCTCCGAAAAGCCTCCTGCCGTTCCTGAGCCGCAGCGCGCCGGACCGACTGAAGGAGGAGACCCGCAAGCGCCTGCAGCGGCTGGGCGAGGCCGTGAACGTCTTCCTCTCGGGGCTCACCGAGCTCAAACCGCGCCTGCTGTCAGCCGCGTCGGGGGAGTTGGTGGGGTTTCTGGGCGCTCTGAACACAGGCACCGAGCTGCCGCTCTACCCGGCAAACACCTACGGCTTTTTGTCCTTCAACGTCGCCAATACCCGCGTGACGTTTCACGGCGACCATTTCGAGCTTTCCGAGGGCGTCGTGGGCCACCGCTACGGCAAGAGCTTCACCATCGGAGAATACTCGGAAGGCACCTCCTGCACCATGTTCGACATGCTGAACCTGCCGGTCGACATGATCGTGACCCACTCTTTCACGCCGATCAATTCGAACCTCATGGCGGGCCGCATCAAGCGGCAAAAGCGCCAGATGCAGGCCAGCCAGGATGCGGCCCTCTCGCTCCTGGAAGCGCTCGACATCGCCGCCGATGATCTCGAGGCCAAGCGCCAGAGCTTTGGCGAGCACCACATGGTCGTGACGCTCTTCTGCGAAACGCTCGAAGAGCTGCAGACCCTCAGCGCAGAGATCGTGAATGCCGCCGCGACCGAGGGCGTGAAGATGATCGGTGAGCGGGTCGCCGCAAAGGCGCATTACCTCAGCCAGCATCCCGGCAACCAGCCAAAGCGCGTGCGTGCCAGCGCCGTCACCAATCGCAACTTCGCGGATTTTGCGGCCTTCCACCGGACACAGCTCGGCAAACCTGCAGCGCTTACCCCTTGGGGCCGGGTCGTCACATATTTGCCCACGCCGGAGCAGAGCGCCTACCGGTTTTCCTATCACGAGCAGGGATCGCCCGACAAAGAACCGACCAGCGGCCATACCCTGATTATGGGGCGGCCCGGGTCCGGCAAATCGGTGCTGTCAGCCTTTCTGATGACCCAGGCCCGTCGCGCAGGGGCGCGGATCTTCGTCTTCGATTACCGTCTTGGCATGGAGATGGCGGTACGCGCCAATGGCGGGCGCTACGCCTCCCTGAACGCCGGTCAGCCCACGGGCCTCAACCCGCTCTGGACAGAGACCGATGCCCGCGGCACCGCCTGGCTCTCGGACTGGCTTGCCACCCTGCTCTACCGCGCTGACAAGCCCCTGACGCCCGCACAGACCAACCGCATCCAGGAAGTCGTGCGCCAGAATGCCCAGGCCTCCAATCCGGCCCTGCGGAACTGGCGGGATTTCGCATCGCTTTTTGTGTCTACGGATGACGGCGGCGATCTGCACCAGCGCCTGCTCGAGTGGACCGAAGACGGCCGCTATGGCTGGATCTTCGGGCAGAGCCTCGAGGACACGTTCTCGCTCAAAGGCGATGTGGTGGGCTTCGATCTGACCGGCATTCTCGACAGCGAGGCCGACAAGGAACGGATGGCGGTTCTCTCCTATCTTTTCCGCCGGGTCGAGCGCGAGATCGAGGACCGCCGCCCCACCATCATCGTGATCGACGAGGCCTGGAAGGCGCTCGACAACGCATATTTCGCCGAGCGGCTGTCGAACTGGCTGGTGACAGCGCGCAAGCAGAACACGGTTGCCGTGATGATGACGCAATACGCAAGCCAGCTCGAGCGCACCCGGACCGGCAAGACCATCGTCGAAGCCGTTCCGACGCAGATCCTGCTGCCCAATATTCGCGCCAATGCCTCGGACTACGCCATGCTGAACCTCACGGAGAAGGAGCTCGACGTCCTTCTCAACACGGGCAGCAACAGCCGCCTCGCACTGATCCGCGACGATCAGGGCTCAATCGTCGTCGATGCCGATCTGAGCGCCCTTGGGCCCAATCTCACCATCCTCGGCGGCATGGAAAAGGGAGAAGCGCTTGTCGGCGCCGATTACCGCGACCGCCCAGATTTTTGGAGGCTTTCATGATCCGTATTCTTATCGCTTTGGCTGCGCTCGGCGCGCTGGCCTCCTGCACCCAGTATCGGGAGCCGCAGGCCAATTGCTTTTCCTTTCTCGCCTCGACGGCAGCGACAGCCCAGGATTGCCACTTCGCACCGCTCGGCGCGCCGGAGGGCGACGTTGAAGTCTAGCCTGCCTCATATCCTCGCGTTTTGCCTGCTGCCCGGTCTCGCCTTGTCTCAAGGCGTGCCGACCAATGACAGTGGGCTGACCGCGCGTGACATCGTCGAGACCGGCGATCGCGAGGCAGACTTGGCTGTTCAGGCCGACAAGCTTGCCGTGCGCGAACTCATCGCCGAGATCGAACGGGAGCAGCTGGAAACCCTCCGACGCATCCTCGATGCCCAGACCAGCTTCGGCGGTCAGGGCCTGCCTGCCATGGTCTCGGGGCTGGAAAGCGGCAGCGGGGATCCGGCCCGGTCAGTCGAGGCGGCCTATGGCAATGCCGACATCGACCCCAATCCCGGCGGTGTGCAGATGTTCGGCGACGCCGCCGATAACATCGAGCAGCTCATCATCCGCGTCGCCCAGGAAACCAGCGGCTTTGCGGGTGTTGGCCGCGCAGGCCTCTCCCCCGTCCAGTGGCGAGCGCTTCTACAGGCGCTGATCTGGCAGGAAAGCCGGTTTACGATTGGGGCACGGTCTCCCGTCGGCGCCTATGGCCTCACCCAGATCATGCCGGGCACCGCCAGCGATCTCGGCATCAACCCGGAATACTATGACAGCCCCTATCTGCAGGTGCATGGCGGCGCGCGCTATCTCGCAACCCAGCTCAACACATTCGATGGCAACATCATCAACGCCCTCGCAGCCTATAACGCCGGACCCGGCCGGGTTTTCGAGTATGGCGGGGTCCCACCCTTCCGCGAGACCCAGCACTACGTGTCGGTCATCCCTGAACGCTACAATCTCTATCTAAGCCGTATCGGCGGGATCGATGCGCTTGGCACGATCGATCCGGCGCTTCTCGCCAATGCCAACCTCTCGCTTACGGGTCATGGGGCAGCCTTTTATGGCAGCAATTCACCAGCCGCGATCCGCCAAGCCGGCCTGCGCATCCGCGACATCGTCGAACGGATTTCCGAGACTGAAGACGTGCAGGAAAGCATCGCACTCAACACCTATGCCCGCGCCGAACTCGTGCGCCTCGTCGCTGCACGCATCCGGCTTCAGGCGGCACGCACCCGCGTCCTTTCTGCCGAGGAGCTGGCCCAGGCCAGCGCTCGCATGGCCGAAGGCGCGTTCATGGATTTTACGATCAGGGAGATTGAATGATGGGACATTTGCTCGTGAGGACGACCTTGGCCACGACACTTGGGATCGGTCTGCATCTTGGCGCTCTATCCCCTGCCCTCGCGCAAGGCGTGCCTGTCGTCGACACCCAGAACATCGCGCAAAACATCCAGCAGCTGCGGCAGATGATCGAAGACGAGATCCTGCAAAACGAGCAGCTGACGCAGCTCCGCGAACAGCTCGGCCTTCTCACGGATCAACTCGCGGAGCTGCAAAGAACCTATGAAGCGCTCACCCGACTTGCCGAGCTTCCCGAAATCATCCGGACGGAAATGGAAGACGAGTTGAACGGTCTGCTCGACCAGGAGTTCGGGGACATCCTCGCTACTATTGAGGCGATCAAGACTGGGGATTTCTCGGGCCTCTCGGGCTCCGGCGCAGGCGAAATCGAAACCCAGATGGACCGGGTGCTGGCCGATCTCGGCTTCGATGAAGACACGCTCTCGGAAATGGCCACCAGCGGCAATCCCGGGGCCAACCGTGTGGCCACGCAGGCCACCACCGGCGCGCTCGTCTCGGCGGCGGCCCAGAACAGCTATGAGGATGCCGGCCAATCTCTCGAGCGGGTCGACCGCCTTGTCGGACTCATCGACGACATGGACGAACTAAAGGAAAGCATCGATCTCAACACGCGCGTGACCGCGGAGCTCGCCATTGCGCTGGTCGCCATGTGGCAACTCGAAGCCATCCAGACCGTGGGCGATGGCACCGGCGGCGTGATCGATGCCGCCACCATCGCCGAAGAACAGCGCTTCATGGATTTCACCTTGCCGGACCTGCGGGCCGAGTAATCGCGGAGGCATGAATGGTGGCGACTGAACAAGAAATCATCGAGGAAGAACTGGTCTACGGTGCCCTGCGCCGCGAACGGCTCTGGCAACGCCTTGGCCTGATGGGCCTTGTCTTCGGTATCATCGGCTGTCTGAGTGCCGCGGCTGTCTCGATCCTCGATGTCGACCCGCCCCCCGTCGTTGTCCCCTATGATCCCGCCACCGGCTTTGCACTCCCCGAAGCCTCGGTGGGCGCCTCCTCGGTGACCGCCAACCAGGCGATCATCGAGGCGGAGGTGTTCCGCTATGTGGCCGACCGGGAGGTCTATAACCAGCTCGACAACGATCTGCGCATCCGCAGCGTCCTGCGCCGCTCGGACGGAGCTGCCGAGAGCGGGCTGCGCCAGATCTGGAACAGCGCCAACGAGAATTACCCGCCGACGGTCTATGGCCCCAATGCTCGGCTCGACGTGGAAATCCTCAGCATCAACCGGATCGGAACCAACCGCGCGACGGTCCGCCTGCGCAAGCGCCTGACGTCCATTAACGGCACCCAGACCGGCCTCTTCACTGCGACGCTTCTCTTCGAGTTCCGCCCGGAGACCCGCCGCTCCATCGATGAGGTCTGGACCAATCCATTCGGCTTCACCGTCCTCGAATATTCCATCCGCTCCGACAGATTGGAGAACTGACGTTGTTGTTTATAAGATCGCTTATTTTTGTCATTGCCCTGTTGCCCGGCCTCGCCTCTGCCGAAGCCATCCCGCGTGGCGGTCCCAACGACAGCCGGGTGCGCTTGGCCACCTATCAGGAGGGTCAGGTCTACCGTCTCAGCGTGTCGCTCACCCATGTGACCACCATCGAGTTCGGCGAAGGCGAGAGCATCCGCTCGATCATCGCGGGTGACACGGAAGGGTTTGAGATCGACGGCGTCCCGGGCGGTCAGGCCTTCGCGATCAAGCCTGTGGCGCGCGGGGTGCATACCAATGTGACAGTCTATACGAACCGCCGGAGCTACTACTTCAACGTCGAGGAGGTCCGCAGCCCGACCTTCTACGTGGTGCAGTTCCGCTATCCGGAGGACGATGCGCGCCCGACCCGGGCCATCGCCGCCCAAGCGCCGAACTACAATTACGGCGCCAGCGCGCGGACCGAGTTCACGCCAACGCGCATCTGGGATGACGGGACGTTCACGTATTTCGCGTTTCCAAGAAACGCGCCTGTGCCCGCGATCTTCCGCTATGCGGGCGGCCGCGAGCGCACGGTCAACACGCAAACTCCTGAAGACGGCGTGATCCGCGTCAGCGGCGTGAACCGCCAATGGGTTCTGCGACTTGGCGAAGAGGTGGTCTGCATCGAGGCCATCCCGCCCGCGGAGGCCGCCTCATGAGCGATACCGGAAACACCGAGCTGGAAAAACGCCTCGCCGCCCTTGAGAAAGGCAGTGCCCGCGCCCCCACGGCGGCGCAGCGCCGGTCGCCCCTTCTCGCGCTGATCGTGATCCTCGTCATCGGCGCAGGTGGTGCCCTGCTTTATCTCCTCTCGCAGCCCGACGAAGAGGAAGCCTTGCCGACGGCCACCCCGGACGTCTTCCAAAACGAAGGGGACGGCTTTGGCGCTATCGAGACCCTGCCCCCGCCCGAGCCCGAGGTTGTGTTCGTCGGACCAGACCCCGTCGAGCCCAACGCGGAGCTTCTGGCGCAGATCACCGCCCTGCAGGCTCAGATCGAGGAATTGCGCAACGCCCCCGAACCGGTCGTCGAGGAAGACACCGCCGCCGCAGAGGCGATCGACGCGCTGACTGCTCAGATCGCGGCGCTGCAAGCCGCCTCGGAAGCAGCACAGCAACGGTTCCAGGACGAACTGACGGCGCGGGATCGCAGCCTTGAGCAATTACGCATGGATCTGGAACTGGCCCAACTCGAGGCCAGCCGACCCCAACCCGCTCCAGCGGGCCCCACGGAAGATGAGCTGCGCGCGCGCGAAGAAGAGCGACTGCGCCGCGAGGAAGAAGCCCGGCGCATGGCCGAGCTGGAGCGCCGCGCCACGGAGGAACGCGCCTTCCAGGAGCGGCGCATCGCCTCGCCCACCATCGCTTTTGGCGGTGCCTCCGGAGCGAATGAAACGGCTCTGACCGAACGCACTTTTGGCGAGGTGACGGATTTCGTGCTGAACGGTGCGTTGCCCTCAACCGTGACGCAGGCCGAGGTGATCGCCAATCCCTCCAACACGATCATCCAGGGCACCATGATCCAGGCCGTCATGGAAACCGCCCTTGACAGCTCCCTGCCCGGCCAGACTCGTGCCGTGGTGTCCGAGGATATCTACAGCGTCGATGGCGCGCGCCTCCTAATCCCGCGCGGATCCCGTCTCGTCGGGCGCTACCGCGCTGGCGTCGATATCGCGCAGCGCCGCGTCACCATCGCCTGGGACCGGATTATCCTGCCCGCGGGCCAGACCGTCCAGATCAGCTCCTTCGGGGGCGATGAACTGGGCCGCTCCGGTGTCACCGGCTTCGTGGACACGCGCTTCGCCGAACGTTTCGGATCGGCCGCCCTGATCTCGCTGATCTCGGCCGCGCCAAGTGCCGCCGCCTCCGAGGTCCAGGATGAGACTGCCGCCGACGTTCTCGAAGACGTTGGCGATGATCTGGCAGATGCCACGGACAGCGTCATTGGCGATTACCTCTCCATAGGCCCCGTCATCTATGTCGACCAGGGCGCCCGCGTCACGGTCATGGTCGACCGCGATCTGGAGATATTCTGAGCCCATGTCGCTGAGCTATCTCGAAACCTCCCTCGACCGGATCGACGCCGCCGCCCGCGACGATGTCATCGAGATCTGCATCAACCCCGACGGGACCTGTTGGGGCGAATTCCAGGGCGATCATTTCATGCGGGCGCTGGATCAAACGCTGACCGCGACAGAAGTGAAGGATCTCGGCAACCAGATCGCCTCCTCCGCCAACACCACCATGAGCAAGGACCGGCCCATCGTCTCGGTCTCGATCACCTACAAGGGTCGCCCGATCCGCGCACAGGTCATCACCCCGCCCGCCGTGCTCTCGGCCATGTCGATCAGCCTGCGGTTCTTCTCGAGCCTACCACTCGAGGGCATCGCACTCGATTTCCTCTACGGAAAAGAGCGCAAGCTCGAAGACCTGCGCGTGGAAAAGAAGCGCGCCTTGCGCGCCGTGGTGGCCGCGGGCGTGATCGATGATGCGCTGGCCTTTTGCGTCGAGAACAAACTCAACATGATCGTCTCGGGCGGCACCTCCACCGGCAAGACCGTGGCCGCGCGCAAGATCCTCTCGCACGTACCGGCCGAGGAACGCATCGTCACCATCGAAGAAGCGGCCGAGCTTCTGCCGACCCAGCCAAATGCCGTGACCCTCATCGCCAATCGCGACGCGGAATTCCAGGCCGCCGATGTGCTTCTCACCGCCACGCTGCGCATGCGTCCCGACCGGATCATCCTGGGCGAGGTGCGCGGCAAGGAGGCCATGACCTTTCTGGAAGCCATCAACACCGGCCATGGCGGCTCGATGACCACGCTGCATGCCGAAACCCCGCAATTGGCCGTGCAGCGGCTTGCGATCGCAGCACTGAAGACAGAGATCCCAATGACCTATGCCGACATGATCCAGTACATCGAGAACTCCATCGATGTGATCATCCAGGCCGGTCGCCATGACGGCAAACGCGGCATCACAGAATTCTATCTCCCCGGCGCAACTGAGATTGGAACTTCCCCATGAAGACATTTGAATACGATATCTTGTTCTTTGAGGTGAAAAAACAACAGGACTACGACGCGATGCGAAACGCCTTGAATCAGCGCGGCGCGGAAGGATGGGAGGTCATCACCGCCGAAGCCGGCGATTACGGCTACACCACTTTCTTGAAGCGTGAGACTGGTACAATGAAGGCGGCATCGGAATGACACAGACTATTGCAGTCGCTGGCCTGCTCTTGATCTTTGGCACAACTGCTGGCGTAGCAGAGCGGACCCTGATCCCGACGCTCGACAACCACCCAAATGTTTGTCCAGACCAACCACCCGAGCCGGAATGGATGCAGAACATCAATGTGCGCGAATCCTATAAGCGCCTTTTGATCCAACAGATATATCGGGCTCAAAGCATGGAGCGCGTCGTAGACTCGCAAAACTGCAACTGTCCCACACGGTATCCAACTTGGGAGGACGCCGTACGCTTCTACACCGAGCGCTATGCTTCATCTGAATACTGGGACGTTGTCGAAGCGACGTCCAAATACCGGCGGCAGGCAAATGAACTGCGCAGCGCCGCAATGCCTATCTGCGAAGCAGCTGGCAACTGGTAGCAATCCATGAGCGTCGTCACCTACTTCGTGGAAACGGCTGAAGGCTATCTGGAAACCGCTGCCGAGACCCAGTTTGGCGCGGTCGCTGCAACGGTTGGCACGCTACTGGTTCTGGGAACGACACTGGTTGTCATTTTGGTCTTCATCAACATGATCTACCAGTATCGCGCCATGGACGGCCGAACTGCCTTTTGGCTGGCCGTGAAGGTCGGACTGATAGGGATCTTCGCGTCCAACTGGGTCCAGTTCAATGCGCTTGCCTCAGCAATACTTAACGGAATCGACAGCATTGCCGGGGCCCTTGTGGCTTCTGTCGGCGGCGGATCACCAGGTCCTTCCGGTACCTTTGCAGAGGAATTTGACGAACTGATTGCAGCACTCGGGGACTACCTGAATGCCGCGGGGTCTGAGCTGAACTGGATGGCCGGTGCTCTGTTGGACACTCTTGGCGTCCTGCTACTCTCCATACTGGGTGGCCTGGCGGCGTTCATCGTCGTCGCGTCTCGGCTCATGATCGCTCTACTGATCGGGATTGCACCGATCATGATCTTCCTGACCCTTTTCGAAGTGACCAAAGACTACTTCGCACGCTGGTTATCCGCGCTAATTTCATTCGCGATGTATCCGATCGTCGTCGCCGGCGTGTTCGCGACGATCACGGGGGTCTCTCGGGCGCTTCTTGCCGAGCTTGGCGACCCAGAGGGGGCCTCGAACATAGGGGCCCTTATCCCATTTTTCATGATGGTGCTGATGGCAAAGGGTTTCATCATAGCAACGCCTTTCTTGGTCCGGGCGATTTCTGGAAACATCATGATGCCAGCACTCTCGGCCGGGTTCGGGGGAAGCTATGCCTTCGCCAGAGGGCTTGCAGGTAGCCAACAAGTTTACAATCGCTATGCCATCGGTGGCGCAACTGGGGCTGAATACGCAGCCCTTCGAGCGCGACAATTCTTCGGCGTGCAAGCCTTGCCGAGCCGGCCAAATACTGCTGGAGGGCCAACTGCGGCTCGTCCGGGTGACGCAACCGGAACAGGCGCCCGAATGCTGGCACAGCTTTCAAGACTTGGTAGATTGGGCAAGCGGTGACAGACCGGTGCTAAAAACTTGTCAAAACAGCAAAGGGTTTACCTGGGGCTTTTGTCATAGCTAACCGCTTGATCCTTCGCGATTCATGGCGAGCGGCCAGAAACGACATCGTGTGATTGCGGCGGTCGGTTTTCTCGGACCTGACAGGACCGCAGGCGGATCAACATGATAGGGAAAATGTCAAGGTAGGGGTGGGCCGGCGTCAGCCCGTCGATCCCCTGCCCTACCTATGCTCAAAGCGAACTCGGCATAGACGTCGGGGTTGCGGGATTTCTATAGCTACTTCATTTCTGTAAAATGAAGCTGACTTAAACGACGAAAATCAAAACTACCGGCCATACGCAAATCTAGGCGTCCAGCTTGCTACAAGCTTTTCTTCCTCATCCTCAAATTCATCTGGATCATCGGGAAGCATGTCACTCGATAGGACTGTCAACGTATAGCCATAACTTCCCAGGCCTACGATCTCTTCCTCAAGCGCAATCGTCTTCTCTCCACCAAACCATTCGGCCAAGCGCGTTGAACCATAGATGGACTTTCGACTTGAGATGTTTTCTTCCTCGGAATTGAAACTTCGCGTCGCAGTGTAGGGAAGGAGATCACCCTTCCTAAGAAAACGCAGGCGATCCAGTCGCTTGAAGCTTTCTGACATAAACCCGTAAGCAATCTGAGCGCCTTGGCTCACGACAACAGCCATAGGATATGGCGCGCACTCGGCAGCTCGAATTGCTGCCGATGTAAGCGACGTTTCAGCTTCCCCTGCCAAGTGCTGAATTCCTTCAAGACCAACCGGCGCACCATAAAGGGCTTCGCGTGTAAGTCGTGTAGGCATAAGCAATCCTGATGCAAAATGATCAGCTTCTATCTCAATGGAATTGTGTCCCTGCGTGAAACCCGCCTTGGAAAAGTGAACCGGCGCAGTCTTCTGGATCTCTTCGGGATGTCCTTCAAGAAAGTAGTGTCCAAGTTCATGCGCAACCGTGAAACGCTGAAACCCTTTGTTGCGAATGTGTGTAGCGTAGATAATGCCAACGTCATCGCCATGAAAGACAATGCATCCACTCATCCCTTCACGTTCGGGATCTTTGGCTTCAACAACGATGGCCTCGTCTTCCGCAATCTTAATAGGGTCGACAGGAAGCGCCTCAAACCCAAACTGGCTTGCGACTTGTTCACCTTTCAGTCGAGACATTTTGAGTCTGAACTTACTCACTTCTCGCGATCCTCCCGCCGCCTTGCAAGTGTGTCGATCATCAGTTGAATGCTTTCACGATCAGCATGATTCAGGCTCTCTTCATTCCTAAATGCTGTCGTAGCCCCCTTGATGGTGTCTGCCCTGCCCAAGAGGTAGTCGGATGACACCTCAAGTGCTTTGGCCAGCGCGCGAATGTTAGCAAAGGACGGCTTCCGGCGGTTCGCTTCAAAGTGACCAATAGCAGCAGGCTGCAGGCCAGTTAACTTTGCAAGTTCTGTCTGGTTTAGCTCCCGTTGCTCGCGCGCGGTACGCAATCGGACAGCAAAAATACCATCAGTTTCATCGGCAGTTGACACTACGCCTATAACTCCTGTATTATGACGATATCGTAGGACTTTTTACTGGGCCATCTGGCCTTTTTCTTTGGCGGGCGATCCTACGTTTTCGTCACAAAAACTATAACGTACTGGATTTTTGGTCAAGAGAGAATCGACCATTTCGGCAAAGTCCAGAGACATGAGAAAAGGAAGGAGGTGAACAACATGGCAAAATCGAACAGCGAAGTAACGAGCGCGAAGGCTGCATCAGCAGCATCAAAAGTGCTCAGAAATCCAAAGTCCAGCCCGGCGGCAAAGACAGCGGCGGCTTCTGCGCTCACGCAGCGTCCGAACAAAAAATGACTCTGAAACATTGGGGGTGCCGGATGATACCCGGCACCCCTCCAAACAGGGATGGCACAAGCCATACTGAACTTTTTATTTTCAAGGAGTGCCTCGGATGGCTGACAGAAAAGTAACTGCATCAGGAAAAGACAAGGACGGCGACATCACCAAGCTTTGCAAATCAGGCGAGGCATGGTCCCCACGGCAGAAGGCTGACGCGATCCGCGATATCGAAAACGGCACGCATACCTACTACGTCCAGCAGGCTGGCACGTCTCGTGTCGACATAACCGTGGTGAACGGAACGACCGGCAAATACCTTCGCTCGACCGCCGATAAATCTTCGAGCAACAACTTGGACAATCTCCCTGATTGCTAAGCCTATGACCCAACATAATCAGGGCTCGCAGATAGCATCTACCTCTGCGGGTCCATCTCAACCTAACATCCCCGAATATCTTAAAAAGAAGGACACTACCTCATGCCACAGGATCATCAGATCACCTGCATTATTCCAGACGGCGCGGACTCTGACCGGCGTATTGACAGCATCGGCGGAGCTACTGGTTCCAAGAGTGGTGGTCCTTGGTGCATTAAGCTCGATGCTGCCATCAAAGGTATCGAAGACGGCACTTGGCGCTTCTGGACCAGCGTAAATGGCAACTCGGTTTGGGTCATCATCGCTACGCGGAACGGAAGAAAATACCTGAAAACCGAGGCCGATGGAGCCGAACCGAATAACCTCTTGAGTTTGCCGCGCTGTAACTAGGTGGAGAAACACAATTCTTCGTTTCCGTCCAAGAGTGACGGTCACAGCGTCACGGCCTTGGTATGTGTAGGCGGCCTCCGATCATAGGGTCCGAGCCTGGCATTCGATGCCCTCACTGACAAGATAGGCCGCCGTCGTGGCAGAGCCGCCCGCCCTTGCGTTTGGTCGCCTTAGGGAAAGCTGGTAGCGGGCCATGGGCACTCCACGCGCCTGTTATTCAAACGAACCGGCGCATTTATTCTGACCCCAGTCCTGATCAACACTGTTCAAAAAGGGATATATTGCGACGCTAACGAGCCCCGGCAAGATCATAAAATCTCGAAAGAAATGCTTCCTTTGCTCTCTCAGGCGTTAGATTATTGACCCTAATGGGAGCAGGTTCGATACCTGCTTCTTTAGCCCAATCAGCGCACCCCTCTGCCATGATCTGCATTTGTTCGGCAGCTAAGACACGGAGGTCAGCCTGCTTTACAACGCTTCGATAATCCGGACGCAAATTGAAACGTTCTGAAATAGCATCCTCTATCGCCGCCTCTAACCGTTTGAACTCGGGAACCAACTGTTTGAGTGGGCGAGTGATATCGCCCATGAAGGCCTCTGCCGCGTCGTGCATCAAGGCTTCGAAGGCGTAGTCATCGACCTGTTCACTAACGATCATGCTGTGTTCAGCAACTGAGTAAAACTCCTTGCATTGCCCCGCATAACGGCAGACTTTCGATAGTCCATTAGCAATATCAAGAATGTCAAAGTCGCTCCCATGTGGATCAAGAAAGTCAAACCACTTGCCGCTCGCCAACATTATTGTTGGGCCCGTTGCAACACGGACCCCGACCACTGAGCTGATCATATTCATATTGTAAGCCCCCAAAATCACTCTAAGGTTGAGCCACACTGCCTAGTGTTGTGTAGCACGTATTTCCTAATGCTGTGTTGCATTTTTTTGGATAGCGCGCAACATTTAGTAGGGCCGTAACCCTTCGGCACGATATGGAGTATCATTTTGAAACATATTATAGTCACATCCGGGCCGATCGGCGTCGGAAAATCACTATTTTCAGCTGAAATTGAGAAGCGACCCAAGGTCAAGCGTGTTTCGACACGCAAGCATATTCTTGAAGCCATGAAATGTGAGAATGAGCGAGGCGCACTCCAGCGGGCAGGAGATAAACTCGACGTGGAGAGCGATGGAAAATGGGTCGCTGACGCCGTCGAGAACGCCATCAACAATGACAGTTCAGTCGAGATTTTCCTCGTAGATTCTGCAAGAATTGAGAGCCAGGTAACCGAACTCCGGAACCGGTTTGGCGGGGCAGTCTTTCATATTCATTTGACCGCGGCAGATGAAGAGCTGGAACGCCGCTACAAGTTACGAAAACAAGAGCTTAAAGAATATCTTACCTACCAAGAGGCTGCCAGTCATGGCACCGAGCGAGGCGTCAAGGATCTTGCCTCCGTTGCGGACTTGTGCCTCAATACTGATCATGTCGATGCTGAAAGCTTGGCAACGGCAGCATTGGCCTGGCGCGGATTTTCTTCGAAACCATATGATCCTGAACAATTGGTCGATGTCATTGTCGGCGGCCAGTACGGTAGCGAAGGAAAAGGTAATGTCTGCGCCGCCATTGCTACAGATTACGCCGCGCTTGTTCGGATCGGCGGACCGAACGCTGGTCATAAAGTTGCAGTTCCGGAATACACTTTCGTTCAACTCCCTTCCGGCACCGGCTCGACTCCCGATGCAGAGATTATGATCGGTGCAGGTTCAACCATTTCATTGCCAAAGCTTCTCAAGGAGATTTTGGACCAAAAACTTGATGGGGAACGCTTATCTATCGATCCGCGTGCGATGATCATCAATGACTGGGACCGTGAGATAGAGCAAAAGGGATTGCAAAAAATTTCGACTACTGGCCAGGGTGTTGGTGCCGCAAGTTCACGGAAAATCCTAAACCGTGACAACGAAACCTTTGGCCCGGCTGTAAGGCTGGCAGGTGAAGTTAGCGAACTGAAAGAATACGTAAGAAACGTTCGCCTACGGATTGAAAAAATCCTTGAGAGAGGGGGACGTATTCTAATCGAGGGAACTCAGGGGACGATGCTGAGTATTCATCACGGGCTTTACCCTCACGTAACGTCTCGTGAGACTTCA